>JADGBV010000177.1 GCA_015231345.1 Planctomycetota bacterium | reverse complement strand
ATCCCCGAACTAATGCGTATTCTCATCGATGAGAATCAATTTACATGGGATGATGCTTGGGATATAACGACCAGAACATTTGCTTATACAAACCATACCGTACTCCCTGAAGCTCTAGAGAAATGGGCAGTAGGTTTAATGGAACATGTATTGCCTCGTCACATGCAAATCATCTATGAGATCAACCAAAGATTCTTAAATGACGTCAGCTTCCATTATCCTAACGACATGGGCAAAATATCTTCTATGTCTATTATTGAAGAAGCGGGCCCTAGGTATGTGCGCATGGCCTACTTGGCCATTATTGGTAGCCATTCAGTAAATGGTGTAGCAGCATTGCACACCCAACTTCTTAAAAAGGGGATCTTTAAAGATTTCTATCAAATGACACCTGATAAGTTTACCAACAAAACCAATGGAGTCACACCAAGAAGATGGATCCGCAAAGCAAATCCTAGGCTATCTGCCCTCATCACAGAGAAAATTGGCAAAGGCTGGATAAAAAATCTAGAAGAAGTGAAAGGTATCGAAGATTACATTCAAGACTCTGACTTCCTGCACCGCTGGGGAGAAATTAAACTACAGAACAAAAAAGAACTCGCTACCATTATTCAAAAAACAACAGGTGTTAGTGTTAATTCCAACTTCATGTTCGATGTTCAGATCAAAAGGATACATGAATATAAAAGGCAGCTACTCAACCTTATGCATGTCATCACCCTTTATAACCGCATTAAAAAAGGTCAAACTGAAGGAATGGTGCCACGTGTTGTTATCTTTGCAGGTAAAGCTGCCCCTGGTTATGTTCGCGCCAAAGAGATTATTCACCTCATTAACACCGTTGCTTTTCAAATAAATCGCGACCCAAAAGCCGCCGATTTACTTAAAGTTGCTTTTATTCCTAACTATAATGTTTCTCTAGCTGAGAAAATATTCCCTGGATCTGACTTATCTGAACAAATTTCCACAGCAGGAATGGAAGCTTCGGGCACAGGCAATATGAAATTCGCTTTAAATGGAGCACTCACCATTGGGACTCTAGATGGCGCTAACGTAGAAATGAAAGAAGAAGCGGGCGATGAAAACATATTTATCTTTGGGAAAACCGTTGAAGAGATTCATGATATGCGCTCTAATGGCTATTACCCCACTCAATTCTACAATGAAGATGAAGAACTTCGTGAAGTCATGGACCTCATTATAGGTGGATTTTTCACACCAGGTAACGAAGAAAACTTCTTCATGCCTATTTTTAATTCATTGGTTTATGAAGGTGATTACTACTTCCACATGGCCGATTATCGCTCATACATCAACTGCCAAGAGCAAGTTAACCGAGTGTATGAAGACCAGGAGCAATGGAAGAAGATGGCCGTGCTCAATGTAGCTCGCATGAGCAAATTCTCATCCGATAGGGTCATTAAACAATACGCCGAAGAAATTTGGAGGGTTAAACCTTATAAATAATTTCTAGCCGACCTAGACTTAGAAAAAGCTCTTGTTTTATAAACAAGGGCTTTTTTTTTACTCTATGAGATAAATATCAGGCTTCGCCAAAAAAGTCAAAAAGATTAGGCTGATCTTCACCATCTTTTTTCTTTTTTGTTTTAATACGGCCAAGAGTATTGGTGGTAGGGTAATCCAACTCAGGCTCAATGGTGTACTTTAAAAGCTCTAATAATAACACTTGGTATGTCCAAGGGCGGCCTTTAGAGGTCTTTCTGCCAGCATTATTAAGCTCACGTATTATTTTCTTTAGAACAATACTTCTTGCGTACTCAATTGAACCCGCAGCTGTATCTTCAAATCCAGCAAGAGTGGTTTTATCTAATCTCTGCTGGGACTCCATTTGTAATCCCACAGAAGATTTACGCTTCTTTTGCTCCAACATAAGGGTTTGGTAAGTCCATTTTTTATTATTTCTGGTCTTATAACCGTTATCATTTAAGAGAGTGACGATGTCTTTCTTTTTGAGTCCAGCCTCCATTTTCTCTAAGCAGAACTGCCAAGCTTCATCTGTTTTGTGAGCTTGATCCTGGCCATCGCCAATATCTTCGCTATCCTCACTCTCCTCCACCACATTTAAGCTCTTAGCTAGAGGGTTCTTGCCACGTGAAGCAACACTACGCGAGCGAGTCTTATGACCATCTATGATGTCCATTATGCTTTTATTTTCAACGGGAGTATTATTCGCATCAATTAACTTATCTGCTAATGCGTAAGCCAGAGAGTGCTCATTCCATTCCCTACCCTTAGCGTCTAGGTAGCCATGTTCATGTAAAGCTACAACAACAGCAGGCATGGTTTCGCCATTATCCAGCTTATTTTGAGCAAAAATAAGTGCATAATTAACATTTTTTTGCGGGGCATCATCATGTATAGTGACACGACTGGCATCTTCAGTATCAGACTGCTCTTCGCCTTGCATTTCTTTGCGACGCCTCTGCTCAAGCATAAGGGTCTGGTAAGTCCACTCCTTACCTTTAATTGTTCGATAGCCTTTTTCATTGAGCATGGGGGCTATTTGGTTTTTAGGCGTGTTATTACCTATGGCTTGCTCAATAAACTCCCATGCTTCATCGAGTTGAGAGTAATCTGTGGCACTCATTCTTATTATTTTTTAAGAAAGATATATAAATGCATATTTATATCGAAAAAGGCATTTATACAAGTGAATAAAGTCCCCTGCATTATTTAAAATACATAGGGAAGTGCATTTAAATGCACTTCCCGTATGAAAAAATAGATCTCTATATTATTATTTTCTTCTTCTTGCTGGCTTTTTGGCCACTTTTTTAGCAGTCTTTTTTACAGCTTTTTTAGCTGTTTTTTTCTTAGCAGGTTTTTTAGCAACTTTTTTGGCTTTCGCTTCAGCTGCTTTGAGTTCTTTTTCCAGTTTGATTTTTCTGGCTTTTTTCTCTTTGATCAGCTTGTCTGCTCTTTTTACTGCAGCATCAGCATCTTTGATCCATTTTTTCATTTGGCCTATACTTGCCATAATACACAACTCCAAATAGAGTAAGTTAAAACAAAATTATATAGATTTGAATACTATAACAACTCAGTCTATCCTATTTTTTACCTCTCACCAAGTATTTAAGGACAATATTCGCCCCAACTATGGCCGAGATTACAATAGTCAAATATCGATTATATCTACAAATAGAGATATTTCAATAGCAAAAAAACATCACTAATTATTTTTTTCACTTCCCCGCCCATTTTCAGGGCAAGTGGGGGGAATTTTGAGTAAGTAGCAGGGTGCTCGGCATTTTATGCTTCCATTTACCTATGCGAGTATCTTACTTTCATACCCAAAAAGGCATCAAAAACAAACTAAATCAAGGCTAAGTCATCCTTTCCATACATCCTTCCACCTCCTCAATCTCTTTCGGAGCATAGGTAAGCACCTTATTACCACGTTTCGTAATAAGAATATCATCTTCTATGCGTATCCCTCCAAAGCCCTTATATCTATCGACTAGCTTAAAGTCTATCACCTCAGAGTACTTTTTGAGATTTTTCCTATCTTCCAACAATGCTTTGATGAAATAAAGTCCAGGCTCCACAGTTATCGCCATATCCTCACCTAGTTCCATACGTTTAAAAGCTGCACGAGACTCCTCACCTCGCTTCTGCTTAAAACACGCAACATCATGAACATCTATACCCAACATATGCGAGACACCATGGGGCATAAATAAAGCTTCAGGTTTCAATTTATCTATACCCTTACTCGACCCTCTAATAATCCCCATATCCGCCAATCCTTCCCTCAAGCTTAGAGAACAACATTCATTAATATCAGCAAAGCTCACTCCAGGGCGACAAAAATCAATCGTTTTTTGCTGAGCTTGAAGCACAAGTGAGTAAAGACGAGCCTGAACCTTACTGTATCGCCCACTTACTGGTATGGTCCTGGAAACATCTGCTGCGTAGCCAAATGCTTCTGCACCGGCATCCACAAGCAAAAGCTGTCCTTTTTTAAGTTTCTGATTATTCTTTTCATAATGCAAAACCGAGGCATTCTTTCCTGAGGCAACTATGGGAGCAAAAGAGTGACACATCTGCTCATTAGTCAGGTGACTCTCAAAAATGGCTTGAAGCTCATATTCATGCATTCCTGGCTTAAGCTTCTTCATTAACTCTTTATGTGCAGAACTCGTTACATTAGCAGCTCTTTTCATTAACTCGATCTCTCCTTCTTGCTTGTATTGACGTAGTCTATTAAGTGAGGATCGATAATCCTTTGAATTCATTTTTATACTCGATAATTTCTTTAACTTAGACATTAACTTAGGCGCACAGTAGCAAAGGTTGTATCTATCAGCTAGTTTCTTGAATTCTTGCTCAAAACTACCCTGATAACACACTCTCCTAAGTTTATAGTCACTTTTAGCACTCTTAGTCGTCTCAGCTTCACCTAACCAGACTAGATGTTTCTGATCAACCTCGGGGATAAATAAAATCTCCCCCTTAGGGTGTATAATGAGAGCCGCACCAGGGTGATGAAAAGCCGACAAGAAAATAAAATCAGAATTTTGCCGAAAAGGGTAATGAGTATCTCCAGATCTGGTCAATAAATCATTTCCCTCAACGACTATTATAGCGTCAGGCAATGCCTCAATTAACCTTTTCCGATTTAAAGCTGCAGCTTCAATACTTATTTCAAAGTCATTCATAATGGCGTCCATATCCATATCCTTATCATTTTCATTGTAGCCTTATGTCTTTTTTCACCAAATATTTAAATGACTGCCAGAGGATGATAAAATGGGAGCAATCTTCGTTTTAAATTAATTTGTTTTGGACTATGGAAATATTGGAATGCTTATCAAAATAGTCTCATGATCAAAAAAGCAATCATCGAACAACGCCTCGTTATAGTAGAGGAAAATGGGCACTCAAGACAGCTAACTGGAGAGCTGGAAGAAAACCGCTTCGGCAAGATGACCGACGATATTCTTCCGGCTTATCTCAATATGGGCTGGCAAGTCGTTAAAATGACTCCCTTTTATCATTCATCCTCTGTTCTGGTACTTCTGCAACGCGAACCTGGTTTATGAATCACAAAGCCATTTCTTACTTCAAATGGCTACCACTCATCATATGGATGAGCCTCATCTTCTATCTCTCTCACCAGCCCTCGCAATCTTTTGAGTTTGATCATAGCACTTTATGGGGGCAAATCATTGCTCTCCTTAAAGAATACCATCTCGACAAACTCATTCACGCCTCTCTTTATTTCTTTTTGGGCTCATTTTGTGCCCTAGCCAAACCTGGAGCAAAACTAGGAAGTTTATTTTTCTGCATCCTCTACGGCCTCAGCGATGAATACCACCAGACTTTTATAGAAGGACGCTTTTTTGACCTCCTAGACCTCTTGGCTGACAGCCTAGGAGCCTACTTCGCTCTTTACCTTATGCCTTTATCCTTCAATAAGTTAAAGACCGCATTAGGCCATAGCAATCACTGATTCAGCAAATATTCTTTTACTGCTGCTGCAGTCGCAGGCAAAACTACTTTGCGCGATTTTTTGCCTTCTAGCACTTTCAATACTGGAGGTAATTCATAAGCAGAACCCAAAGCCAGCTCGACAGCATCTTGGAATTTACCTGGGTGAGCTGTAGAAAGAGACATAAACTCCGCTCCCTCACCAAGAACTTTCTCTCCACCCTTCACGCCCACTGCGCTATGTGGGTCTAGAACGTAAGAATTCTTATCGCTAAAGGACTTAATGGTACTCAAACACTCCTGCTTTCCGACTCTAGCAGCACCAAAGCTCTCTCGAAAACGGTTCAGTACTTCTTCAGAAACGCTAAACTCTTTATTCTTTTTAAGCTCATTCATTAAAGAAGCAATTTTATCTCCATCACCATCATATAAGAAGAAAAGGAGGCGTTCAAAATTGCTGCTGATTTGTATATCCATTGCGGGACTAATGGTAGGAGCAACTCCTTTCATGACATAAGAACCAGTTTCATGAAAACGGGTCAAAATATCGTTATCGTTACTTGCAATGACAAGAGGCGCCAAAGGCAACCCCATGCTTTTTGCCATAAACCCGGCTAAAATATCACCAAAATTACCAGTTGGCACACTAACAGGAAGTTCAGCCCCATAAGTATTTCCCGACATCTCAAGCCAGCGAAAATAGCCATAGAAATAATACACGATTTGCGAAGTGATCCGCGACCAATTGATAGAATTCACAGCAGATAACCCCATCTGCTCTTTGAATGGCAAGTCGCCAAATAGTTTTTTGACAATATCCTGACAGTCATCAAAAGAACCGTAAATGGAAATACAGTGTATATTATCATCCTCAACTGTAGTCATTTGCAATTCCTGCACAGGACTTACCCGTCCCTCAGGAAACAAAATATAGGCATCCACACCTTTTTTACCGCGTAACCCATAAATAGCAGCGCTGCCTGTGTCACCACTAGTGGCTCCAAGGATCGTACGTTTACCTGACTCACCAGGCCAATCTTCGAAAAGTTGGCCTAATGTTTGTAATGCGATATCTTTAAAAGAAAGAGTTGGGCCATGGAATAGTTCTAAAATATACTGCGAACCTTTCTTTACAAGAGGCGTTATTTCGTGATGAGAAAAACTCCCGAGACTTTTCTCGAGGAGTTTTTCTAATTGATTCGGATTAATACTTTCATCAGCAAAGAGTGTAAAGATTGCCGCAGCCATCTCTGGATAAGTTTTGCCCGCCCAAGAAGGTAATTCTGAAGATAAATCTGGAATCTCCTTAGGAACAAACAAACCACCTTCAGTGGATAAACCTGAACTGACAACCTCTTTAAAACTGAAGTCGATACTTGTATCTCGAGTACTATAATAACGCATTGAAAAATTCCGATTATTTGCCTTTCTCTTTCCCTTCAGTCTCTTTTGTCTCTTTAGAGGGAGCCCCTAGACCATTCTCTTCTTTAACCACTTTGTATATTTCAGCGGCCACTTCTCTATTTTCTTTAAGGAAGTTCACAGCAGACTCTTTTCCTTGCCCAATATTATTGCCATTATAGCTAAACCAAGAGCCAGTTCTCACAATAATTTTATGCGTAATGCCTAAATCAAGTAACTCACCCATCTGAGAGATCCCTTCATTAAAGAGGATATCAAATTCAGCTTGGCGAAAAGGAGGTGCAACTTTATTCTTCACCACTTTTACCAGCACATGAGTTCCATACATATCATTGCCTTTTTTAAGAACCTCTTTTTTCCTGATATCGAGCCTAATAGAAGCATAATATTTAAGTGCATTACCACCTGTCGTCACTTCTGGACTACCATACATCACGCCAATTTTTGAACGAATCTGGTTAATAAAAATGACAGTCGTTTTTGATTTACCTATAATACCTGTCAGTTTTCTCATGGCCTGAGACATCATACGGGCTTGAGTTCCAACATGAAAATCACCCATATCACCATCTAGTTCTGCTTTGGGAACCAATGCAGCGACAGAGTCAACGATAATAATATCAACAGATGAGCTACGCACAAGCATATCGCATATTTCCAGAGCCTGCTCTCCTGAGTCGGGCTGAGAAACTAACAACTCATCTAAATTGATGCCCAATTTCTTCGCATATTGAGGGTCTAAAGCATGCTCGGCGTCAATAAAGGCTGCCGTTCCGCCATTTTTCTGAGCACTCGCTAGCATATGCAAAGTCAGAGTCGTTTTACCAGAAGATTCTGGACCGTAAATTTCCACCACACGTCC
>JADGBV010000176.1 GCA_015231345.1 Planctomycetota bacterium | reverse complement strand
AAGGAGTCTTTAAAAAACGCCTACATATCGGGCATTTTCCATTTCTCCACTTTTTTGGGATCATGCCAGGTTTTATTAACATTGGATGATTCTTGTAATTTTACGGGAGAGTATTTTTTCTTGCCCTGAAAGTCTTTGGTCTTGGCAATTTCTGTCCAGCGTTCTGCCATGGCTTTGACGCGTTCGGGGTGCTGCTTAGCCAGATTGTTCTGTTCGATGCGGTCCTCTTTGATATTATAGAGTTCCCACTGGCACCCGTAAAAACTTGCTACTTTCCAATCTCCCTGACGCAGGGCACGGCAACTTCCGAATTCAAAGTAGAGCTCATCATGAGGCTCCCGAGATTGACCTTTAAAAAAGGGAGTCAACGACTTACCTTGCATGGGCTGAACGATATCATTCTTCGGATAGATGCCATCGCTCAATTCTAAAACGGTTGCCATGACATCTACAAGGTGTGAGGGCATACGTTCGTACCCACCAGTTGATTGAATTCCCTTAGGCCAGTGAGCAATAAAGGGAGTGGAAATCCCACCTTCATGTTGTGTCTGCTTATAATGCTTAAAGGGAGTATTGCCTACGGTGGCCCAGCTGGCATCGTAGAGTAGGAATGAATTACCTTTCCAGGGAGGGATATCCAAATTACGGCTTCGTTCAAAGGGGCAAGCGCCATTGTCGGATAGCAGCATAATGAGTGTATTGTCGTAGGCTTCATTTTCCTTGAGGTAGTCAATCAGACGCCCCATGTTTTGGTCGACGCTATCCACCATAGCTGCAAACACGGCCATACGAAAACTTTCGAGTTCACGCTGCTTATCTGTCAAGCTATCCCAGGCTGGGACATGTTTGGGCAAAGGAGGCAAAGTCGTTTCCTTGGGGAGCAAGCCCAGCTTCTTTTGTTTCGCAAAGCGCTCCTTGCGAATGACTTCCCAGCCGGCATCGTAACGGCCCAGGTATTTTTTGATATCTTCCTTCTTGGCCTGAAGTGGGTAATGAGGGGCGTTGAATGCAATATAATGAAAAAAAGGCTTTTTTGAAGCGATGGCTTCATCGAGAAACTTAATGCTATAATCGACATTGGCATCGGTGACATAAAAACCGTCGACGAAATCATTCCAAGGTTCACCGTTTAAACGAAATGTTTTGTCACCAACAAAAAAATCAGTGGCTCCAGAAAGATGCCCCCAATAACGTTGAAAACCGAAGTCAGTAGGCTCATTCTTTAGATGCCACTTTCCGGCCATACTAGTAAAGTAGCCAGCTTTGGATGTGACTTGGGCCAATGTTGTGGCGCGAGACAATTTGCTACTCCCCGCCTGATTGCAGTAAAGCCCCGTAAGAAGGCTAACACGTGAAGAGTGGCATTTGGCGGTGTTGTAAAATTGAGTGAAGCGTAGGCCCTTGCTGGCTAGCTGATCGATATTCGGCGTGGCTATTTCGCCTCCATAACAACCGAAATCAGCATAGCCGAGATCGTCGACCATGATCAGTAAGATGTTGGGACGTTTTTCACCATAAGCACATAAGGCGAATAAGAAAAATATCCATAGAAAATTGCAAGAAATCCTTATATTCATTGAGATGCATCCTAAAAGTAACTCTCATTCAATACTAAACTCATTATTCAGTCTTCAATATAGGGACAAAATCCGTCTCAGCTCGTCAGCAGCACCGATTGACTTGGAATGATTAATTCTGATATAATTCTAGAAATATACGATTTACTTTTTCTTCTTTCTTTTGCGGTCTTTTCTGGATAAAGTGAAGTCTTCAAGAGCGTACTCCTTTTCAGGGGCACCTCCAAGAACGCCCTCCTCTGCCAAGACTGTCACAAAATCTTCTCGCATAGTTTGCGAATTATTATGCTGAAGATACCCTTCATAGAGTGGCAGTATGTAATCTTTGGTTCTTTTCATTCTAGCTAGCATTTCTGCTCGGTACTTTTCAACAAACTCCTTATATTCAGGGTTATTAAAAAGATTATTTTGACAGAATGGGTCTTTGCGCAGATCATAGAACTCTTCAGGAGTGCGGGTAAGAATAAACTCAGCCCGGGCTTTCCAGTGAGGGTTGCTTCGACCTTCTTGCACCATAGACTTAAATATTTCTCCACCCAGTGCAGAACTTTTGTACACCGGTTTACCAGAATACCATGCATTATATATGAACGCATAATTCTTATCCTGAAAACATCTCATTTGAAAATGCTTTTTTCCGATAGTGGAATAGTACTGAGTGTGAATATTGTGACGAGAATGACTAGCATCTCCCTTAAATAGAGGAAGCATGCTGATGCCATCAGCTCCCTGAAGGGGAGGAGCAGATGCTAACTCCAGTATCGTTGGAAAAAGATCCATACTTGATATGAAGTTATCAGAGTCTACTCCAGGGGGAATAACGCCTTCCATTCTGAGGATAAGTGGTGTTTTGGTGCTTTGAGGGTAGATATTTGACTTCGCTGTAGGTTTTGCGATGCCATGATCAGAAAGCACCGCTACCATAGTGTTCTTGCGTGATTGCGGGTCGTCAACCAAGCCAAGAACGCCTCCAACAACATCATCAAAGCGACGCACGGAAGAAAAGTAACAGGCTTGCTCGTAACGGGTCGCTTCCACATCGGGAATATCGTTTGGTATAATCATCTCCTCAGGAGAAAAGACTTTGCTGGGAACTGAGTTATTATTTTTACTTGTAGAGGCTGTATGCTTATTGATATTAAAATAGGGTCGATGGGGGTCATGGGAATTAACCAGAATACAGTAGGGTTTATTCTGCTCTTTGGCTGTAGCAATATAGGATTTTGTCAGCTCTACGATTTCCTTGGTATCACGACCGACTTCAATAGCCTTATCCCAGGGAGTATCATCGTAGGGAGTACTATGACTTACTTTGCCTACGATCCCTACAAAGTACCCGTGTTCTTTCAGGGTGCGAGGGAGAGTGGGAATGTCTTTGAAGCGTAGGCGATGAAAGCCTTCACCCCCACTGCGATGCCCGATTCGTCCTGTGGCAATGGCTACACGAGAAGGTTGGCATGCTGTTGAGGCAACATGGGCGTGATCATAGCGACGCCCCTCCCGTGCTAGAGCATCTATATTTGGGGTTGTTTGCGGCATTGAGCAGCCATAGACTCCCACAGAATCTAGGTTCATGTCATCGGCCAGAATCAATAAAAAATCAGGCTTGTCTTGTGCGTTGATACATGACGCAAAAAAGAGCAATGCAAGGACAGCTGTAGTGCTAAGGAGGTTGATTCTCATTGATTATATCCTGTTAGTTGCGATGATTTACTATTCATCATCTCAAATAAAGCAAAAAGTGTAAGAAAAATGTAAGCGCTTATCTATTGTATGAATTTAGAGTAGCAAATCAATAGAAAACCCAGAAAAAAGATCTGTGTCTTATAAGATTAATCGATAATAACTATAGCACCAGTTGGAGTCGCATTAGCGAGAGTGTAATCGAAGGACAATGATGCGATACCACCCAGATCGTTAGACCCCGTATTGTTAATTATAATATCCCAGGTGCTGATGGTGGCCAAGGACAACTGCTCCGTCAGCGAACCTGTAGTATAGAGATCAGCCTCGCTAATCCCAGCATTATAGGAGTTATCTAAATCCTCCGCATTAGCACTTCCATCCTCTGAGACAGTGACCTGATCACCTGCCACATTGAGACTTCCGATGACAATCGTGTTTAAAGAGATTGCAGTAATATTCTGACTTATGCTATTATCTGTGATACTTAGGGTAAATTTAAAGCTATCGTCGGAATTCCGCCATGTATTTCGAGCATCAACATTCAGCTCGCCTTGGTTATCAACACCTACATTTTGTGAATTCAGGGTGATTGTTAAATTAATAAACAGATCGGTGGCCACTTCTATAACAGCAGTTTCACTTAAGTTAGCATCATCCTGAACACCCATGGTGGCCCAGGTTGGAACATTATGATCAAAGGTAACTGTGTCGGCATTCAACTCCAGGACCGATACCCATACCATAAGAAATAAAGCGATCCTCATAGGAAAATACATTCGATTCATGGACTAGAATCCCCAGAAAGATAAAGCGCTTTGACGTCTCCAGCACTCAAACCAGAATCGAAGAATCTGAAGTCGTCTATACGAAGATTGCTGGAGAGAGTCCCTGGATGACTCAAAGAGACATTAGCCCCCCCCAGACCAAGTAGGTGCAGATATATTACTGGAAGCCAAAGTTCCGTCCTGATAGACATGCAGTCCCGCTCCATCCCAGGAAACGGCAATATGATACCAGGTATTGGCCGAAAGTGTAGTACCCAAAGTGCTACTAACATAACTTCCTCCGGAGAGCTGGTGATACCCGGCCAGGTGAAAGTCACTATCGGAACTAGCCCATATGAAACCGGCTTTCCCTTGGATGGTCGGTTGCGTCAGGAGGGAATCGGTGGAATTCTTATTATGGAGCAACCAAAAAGAGTAGCCATAACCAGAACCTGCCGAGTCCAGGCCAGCAGAGGTAAACTGCAACTGATCGTCCATATCATCAAAGAGTAAGGAGCTGCTCTGGGGGCCCGCCTGGGAATTGCCGCTGAAGTTATGGTCGTTAAGGAGAGTGCCTGTTCGAGCTCCATTTGAAGAGGAGTCGGCAGCTGTCACACCCGAACTTTCATCAAGCTTCCACCACAGAAATAGGTTATCAGATGCTACTTCCTCGATATCATCGGCATTCATATTGCTCAAATACCATTGGGTGCCATTGTTAAAAAGAGTCAACGACTCTAGGGATCCTGAATCAAAGGCAATACTTAGGTAGTCATCCATGGCATTCCCCCCGCCACCCAGCAGATAAAGGCTATTCTGAATATTAATTCGCTTGATAGTAATCGTGGAATAGGGATAGGTGTTAATATCGGGCAAAATAAGATGAACATTCCCTGCGGAGGTGTCAGCTAAAACCATGGCGCTATCGCCCAGAGTATGGGTGCCCGAGGTCAGCGTTTCAATGTCATAGCCCATGGTTCCATGCACATGCAGGTTGGATGAGCTGGGATTGGTGCTTCCTCCAACAATCAAATCATGGCTAATAATAGCATTACCTTGGACATGCAAATTGGCCGATGGGAAAGTGGTTCCTATCCCCAGACCATTGGCGTCCAGGGTCATGGCAGCGCTATTATCAAGACCAGGAGTGAAGTTTATCTGCCCCGAAGTCGAATTGATATTAGCCCGAATATCTCCAATTAATAATAAGGATATGCATATACACCATGTAACGAAGGCCAGACCGCTGGCTCTTCGAGAGTAAGACTCCCTGCACCCAATGGGATAGGCAATCATGCTAAAAGTAAATGATGACTTATTCAACCCTTAATTGGACCCGTATCCAGATGGCATATTTTACTCTTTCTTTGTGAAAATCAAGAATTTTATTGATGCATCAAGGGCTATTGCCCTATAAGTTCCATGCTTCATTTCCCTTTTTTCTTAGTTTCTATAGCCTCAGCACCTGTAGACTCTTTAACTTCAAGCTTTTCCCCTTCATTCAGAAAGAGCTTTGCATGAGTATTATGAGTCCATTTCACCCATTTCGCTGACTCCCCCCATAAAGGCGCCACCATCTCCTTCTCCCAATTTGCGATGTCAGCCAGCATCAATTCAACCTTTTCAGGCATGGCTGCGGCAAGATTTTTCTTCTCGCCAAGGTCTTTGTCGATATTATAAAGAGCTGCTTTCACGCCTTCAACACGAATAACCTTCCAGGGCCCTTCCCTCAGAGCCGCAACGCCTAAACGCCGCCAATACAACTTTTGGTGAGGTTCAGCCCCATTCTGACCGGAAATATGAGGCATAACATTAACGCCATCCAGAGGATTTTTGAGCTTCGTAATATCACCACCAGCAGCAGAAAAGCTGGTAGGGAAGATATCGAGAGAACTTGTCAAGCCATCATACTTTTCACCCTCCGCCACTTTTCCTGGCCAGTTCAGGATGAAAGGGATACGGTGCCCACCTTCAAGCTTCAATCCTTTTGTGCCTTTTAAAGGGTAATTAGAAGCTTTTGCAACAACGCCACCATTATCACTTAAAAACCAGATCATCGTTTTGGAACGTATTTCATTCTTCTCTAAGGTCTCAACCACACGACCGATATTCATATCCATATTATAGATCAAGGCCGCATAAGGGTCGCCATCACAACGCTTAAGATCCTCTTCTTTAGCCTGTAGCGGAGTATGGGGCGCATTAAAGGAAAGGAACATAAAGAAAGGCTTTTCTTTATGCGTTTCGATAAAAGCAATGGCTTTATCAGCGAGCACATCGGAAAAGAAACCATCAAACACTTCAGGTTTTCCATTATATTCAAAAGCACGCGGGTTGCCCTCATGGTCATTTTTTTTCTCATTATACCAATAGCTGCGACTTCCTTCGCGCATACCCCAGAAGTCGTCAAAGCCACGATTTGTTGGGTACTGATACTCCATATTTCCAAGGTGCCATTTGCCGATAACACAGGTACGGTACCCAATGGACTGAAATGCCTGACCAAGGGTAAATTCACTAGTAGCCATTCCATCTTCACCGTGAGGAACATTTGCTTCATGACCAAAACGCGTTTGATATCGCCCCGTAATAAAACCAGCACGAGAAGGACTACATACCGATGCCGCCACATGAGCGTCGGTAAAGACAGTGCCCGCTGCAGCAAGTGCATCTAAATGGGGAGATATAATATGGTCTGAGCCCTGAAAGCCAAGGTCGTGATAGCCAAGATCATCTGCCATTATTACGATAACATTCGGTTTCGACGAGTTCTCTGCAGGTGCATTTTCAGCTGCAGCAAGAGCCATATTACAGCAGGCGCCAGCAAAGGCCAGCACAAGACCTACTGAGATAAATAATTTATTCATTGATTCCACCTTTTATAACTATTTATGCATATTTGTAATCTGAGGGCATATATGTATTTCAGAGCTTCTGCTCAAGCATCCAGGACACCAGGTCTTCCCTGGAGTAAGTCTTATCCCAGCAATTATGTTTGATGCCAGGGTAAATAGTGATCTTGGCTGACTTAGAGCCCGCTTTCTCGAGAGCTTCATGTAAAGCCAATGATTTGGTGTGAGGGACAACTTTATCTTTATCGCCATGAAAAAACCAGATGGGCATATGTTTCACTTTCTTGGCAGTCTTAGGGCTGCCAGCACCGCATACGGGAGCCGCTGCACAGAACTTTTCAGGGTACCTTGTTATCATGGACCATGTTCCCATCCCTCCCATACTTTGGCCAGTAATAATCAAACGAGACTTGTCAATTTTGTAATTTTCACAGACATCGTCAACAATGGCGGCTAATTCTTCAAGGCCACCATCTCTCGACCACCAACCATCTTTCTTGCATTGAGGGGAGATGACAAAAAAATCATCATAATTCTTCTTGCCAGATTCGATAATCTTCGAGATACCCTTGACTGCGACGATACGGATATTATCGCCACGACCACCAACACCGTGCAAGCACATAATTAAAGGCCACTTTTTTGAGCTTGAGGACGAATAATCCTTTGGGACCGAAAGAAGGTATTTTTTGACAACTTTAAATTTGGAGGACTCCGTCTCCACGACCTTCTGCACCAAAGACTTATCATTAGCGGGTTGTTTATTCTTATTACGCTTTTTCTTATTGGCGCAGTCAACAGGGGTCATCATGCTAAAGCATAAGGCTAGAGCAATAGTGAGGGATAAATACCGTTTCATTATCAT
>JADGBV010000175.1 GCA_015231345.1 Planctomycetota bacterium | reverse complement strand
GCCTTGAAGGCCATTATGCTGACCATAAAGTGTGATGTTATTATTAGAGCAATTTTCTTCTAATGTTTTTATCAGAATTTCGTCCATGATATCATTTTCACTGGAACTTCCTCCCGTATTCACGACGTGGTCAGTTACGGCAAAAGTGTTTTCAGGACGATGAACAGGCACTCCCATTTTTTTAAGTGCAGCAAACGCCTGGGAACTTGTCACTTCGTGAATAATATGCAGGCCGACAGCAAGAGCCTTTGCTCCTCCATTTAGTTCAACTAAATGTCGTTGTTCGACTTTTTGAAAACGAGTTTGTCCCATATTTAGTACCGAAATTTAAAATCCGCCCCATTCTTAAAAAAGTCGGATTTGTCAAGGCGCAAGCACTCATTCGAAGGGCAAAATCACCAAAATCTCTTTAAATTCGGAGGGTTTCTTTTTAGGAGGGCCTTATTTTCAGATCAAGGAGAATATGTTGCTGAAAAAGCACAGTAATATGAATAAAAAATGGACTTCACATGTACAAAAACTTCATTTAATCATTGGGATCTCGTGTCCAATATCGTGAATATTTTCCCCACCAGACTCCTTTGGGGTCATAGGTTTCAGCTGGAAACAAAAACTCAATATGATTATCCACAAAGAGGTAATTGAATTGGGTTTTGTGAGATTGATCTAAGTGCAAGTTTTGCATAGCATAGCCTTCCTCAAGACCAGGAGTAGCGTATCCATCTCCAAGGATATCTGGGAACTCAGCAATAGCTATCGTTCTGGCAGGAGCTGGGGTATCTGTTTCTTTGCTGAATTGAACATTCCCCCATCTTGAGGATATGCCGTTGTACCACTTGCCCCAAAGAGAATTACAATTTAAGGAATACGAGCGCAGGTGCTTCCAGGGCTCTTTTGAGTTATCATAAAGTTGAACTTGTTCAGGGCATTCGTAGAGGCTATAACCTTCTGATCGGGCGGGTTCTTCCACCTCAGCATAGGTGAGATCCCTTCCATCATAACCTTCGCCAAGAAGATCATCCCACGTACCATACTGGAGCCAAGTATGTTTGGGCGAAAAGGATGCTGGGGGAAAGTAGGAGTTGTTATCTTCCATGTAGAACTCCATACTTGAACCAATGGACTTAAGGTTATTTGCGCAGACCAATGTGTATGCTTTATTAGTAATATTGTGCAACTGAGTGTTAATCATGGATGTCAAGACCATTAATATGCCAATGACAAGCAAAAGTTCGACTAAAGAGAAGCGTGACCTCTTGTTATTCGCCAAAGACATTATGAATATCATTCTACCCTCAACGGAAAATTGTATCCTTAAAATGCATAGCATTGATAGCATCGGAATCAAGATAGGCCTGATCAACCTTTTTGCCCTCTAGGACTACATTATCGAATACCCAGTATTGAAACGGCGCCTTCTCCGAACCACTTAGATGTGATTTACTACCCCAGGTATTGGATGCTTCACTAATTAGGTTTTGTAGGACAACTCCCCTGAGGGACGGTTTTTCATGATCCTTTGGGGTGGCAAGCGCAAAAAGTATGCGTTGGGGGCGGGGGTCACTAACACGAATATTGCGAAACACCAGATGTTGTCCGGTATTGGGAGTCCCATCATGATAGCGTTGGGTGAAATTATAATCTATGCATGCAATCATGCCTTCGTGACTGCCGAAAAGTGCTCGGGAATAGAGTATGTCAATATCCTCTATCAGAAGGTGATCGGGTTGGTCATTCCAGAGTCGTCTATTCCCCCCTGTGGCAAAGGATAATCTGAGAGTACATCCATTCACGTCACTCCAGAAGATAACTCGCCGAACTGCATTGGGGGTCGTAACATATAAGCCATCATCCTGATGACGAATAAAACAATCTTCCATATAGCTGTTCCCTCCTATGCCTGCGCCATCATTATTACAACGCCAGGTAATGCTTTTGATCCAGCGAATATAGTTTGGCTTATAGTTGCGACCGGTACCATTCATAAAGAAACCATGCTCGGCTGGGTCTGCTATGGTAATACCTTCGAACACACAATTTCTAGCATCACCCATCTGCATCATTTTTAGATCTGAATGAGGGACCTTCGTCTTTTTCAAGGCCTCTGACCACCCATAAAAATGGGGAATTTTCGTACCACAAAGGGTGCCATGGCCAAATATCCGAATACTTTCAGAAGATCCCTTACCTGTTATATTTCCATATACAATTGCATCACCAGGGATATAGTACTGCTTGTTGTTTTCAACAACAAGCCTGTCTTCCGATCGCCATTCCCGCTCCTTTCCCTCAGAATCAACGGAAAATTTGTGAACACCGGGCTTAAAGTAGAGAATCTTCCAGGAGCCTTTCTTAGGTGGCAGCGTTCCCGGCTCCACTGCAAACACACCCGGGTCACCAGGCTCAGGCTTTCTATCGATAAAGGGATTGGCAAATATGGTCAGCGAGTGAGCCCCATCCTTTTCGCTGCAATAACGGTATGCATCAGGTCCCCACTGGGGAAAGGGTGCGCTACGGGGTGCATCACGGGAATCAAGCTGCCCGTCAATATCAAGAGCAATCAAGGCCGGTCTATCCATGGTCACATAGACCTCTCCCTTGATGACTTTGCATGAAGTTATATTTCGTATTGGTCTTGCTACAGCACTAGAAATGGGGCCGGAAGGTGCGCCACTTTTATTCAAACGGGTGATCTTGATAACAACCGGCGTATCCGGTCCCAGTTCGAAGTTGCAATAGGTATGACTCCAACCTCTGATAAATCCATAGTACGCATCTCCTTTTCCACATTTCGTATACCAAGCGAAAGGATTCTCCCAATTTGTGGCCCGAGCTGGATTTGGGTTGTTCAAATCAATCACTTTCTGAATGCTGAAGCGATAATAAGGTGACGCAGCCAAGCCCGGCACAGAATCATAGACATGAAGCATTCCTTTGCGATGCATCTGTTTTTTATTATCTGGCTCCTTATGGGAGAACACCATATTTCGAGTTCGAAACATATCTGGAGACCCTAAGCTATCGACAAACCTGAGATAGATACTATGACGACCACTGACTTCCCTTGAAAGATATGTACTGAAGCTAAAAAAGAGAGTATTAGAGCCAGTATGTCGCACATCAATGGTGCCGATAACCTCTCCGTCATGGGAGTCGATCATCACCTCGATTCTTCCGCCAGCATAAGGGGTTGCAGATTCTATACTTATATGATTGCTGCGCTCTCCGAAGTCAAAGCGACTATAACCTGTCCACGCGTCATCACGTATACCCTTCAGAGAATCTATGTCCTCCGCTCCATTATTTTTGAAATGGAAGGAGCTGATATTGAAGTCCTTGGTGTTATAGGCACATCCAAACTTTTTTGTGCCAGGAACAGCACTTCGGAAAATAAAATCTCCAATACCATATTCGTAGCCTCGGATTTGTTTGAAAATGAAATACACATCCCTGACTCCCTTGATTGTTTCTGACAACTCACACGAATTCCTCCTCCATTGTTTATTTGTGCCGTGTATATCGTACTTTACAACGGTCTGCCCTTTCAACGAGTCGACGCGCACCTCAAATGTCGCATCCGCCAGAAAAGAATTCATCTGGAATTCAAGAAAACATGCTCCTTCACCAAAATCGAAATCAGAAAAGCTCACCCAATAATCGTATTTTGTTCGACTAACAACCACCCCTTCTCTGCTTGTCGAGTCGTAGGTATCTGCTGGAACCCATTGATCTACCTTGAAAAAGGCACTTTTTTCAGGATCGAAGCTAGGCTGAGGAGGAAGTTTTACTGCTTCGGCTTCATCTGCAGGCAGCTCACGACCTAAACCCTTCTGCTCATTCGAGAAGGCCTCGCTGGTCACTTCTGGAGATATTGACTCCTTTTCCTGACTCGAATTCGACAATAATAAAAAAACCATTGCTGCTATAATGACAAATCCACTCGCCATGACCAGTGGAAGTGATGATTTACTTTTATTTCTCGGGGTACGTTTTGTTGCAGTTCGTCTAGAGCGATTCTGTGTAGGGGTACGACTTTTTTTCTTTTTAGGAGGTTTTGATTGTTCCAATTTGAATGAAAATTCACAAACCTTACATGAAACCCTTCTTCCCAATAACTCTTCAGAAATAGAGTATTGCTTCGAGCATTGAGGGCAGAGTATTGTGAGGTTATTTTGACCTTTCATCCAGTGACTTACTTTCCAAAATAGCAAGTGATTGTATTGTAATAGGCATGTACGAATACAATCAATGATTGTGGACAAGAATAAACCTAAAAAGATTCATTTAGCCAGGATTAAAGGATGATGAATAATAGGCATGATTTACGGAAGCAAGTATTACGACATCTCGTTCTCAGATAATACTATAGCGAATCTGAAATTCATCCACACCGTTGAATCGATTTGACACCACCTCTACACAACAGTAGCCATAATTCTTAAAAAAAATTAAGACTAAGTCGTAGAGAAATCTATATTTCTAAATCGAAACCGTCCCAGGCTGAAAGGATTTCCAAGTTATTATCTTTACAGCAAATCTCTTTATATCGCTTAGCTTGCTTTTCGAGAACCGCAATAACACTATTACTCGCCATGGGGTCATGATGAAAAAGAACCAGTTTTTTATCGCTGGCTAATGCGCCCATAATATCGATAAAAACTGAAGAGGTGCTATGACCCCAAGTTCTTTTTGCAAAATATTCAACAAAAGAGTATTGGCTATCAGCTATCGCGACATCAACATCGACCAAAAGCTCGCTATAATATTTCATTTTAGCCGTTTCAGTTGCAGCAACTTCTGTGTCTGTCAGAAACATCATTACACGCCCATCGCGCTTAATTTTATAACCATGACACTCGTTTGGGTGATGAGCTTTAGCCGGCATGACTGAAAATCCATTCACTTCCATTTCTTTGCCATCTTCAATAATATGATATTCAATATCTGAAGCTAAAACATCGAAAGGCACAGGAAAAACAGGGGCTGACATCTGCTGACGCAATATATCCTCACAATCCTCTCTCGCACTGTAAAAATGAATCTTGAACCCTGGTTTATATAAAGGAGCAAAAAAGGGCAGCCCCTGAATGTGATCCCAGTGAAAATGAGTCATAAAAATATGGACTTCGTTTTTCTTGCGACTGAGCAAGTCCACGCCTAATTTTTGCAGGCCAGAACCGCAATCGATAACAATACTATCCTTAGCGGAAGAAACCTCTAAGCATGTTGTATTACCACCAAAGTAGAAAGGGCTTTCCTCCTGCTGAGACTTCAAATAGCCTTCTATTTCATCAGGTTTAACGCCTGCCTCATAAGCCTTCTTATAAAGGTCACTAGAAATAGTAAGAAAATCGTCAAAGCCCATGGGGCTGGGCAATGAACCACGAGTTCCATAGAATTGTACTCTCAATTACCTCAAGCCTCCATTATTTTTCATCAACATGTTATGTCAGCGCTTTAAATTTCAAGTTGCAAATGTGAATCTATTTCAAGGAGATAAGCTGATTTATTTTCTATATAGAACACGGCTTTCTAGGGACTCACAGGTAGATCAATGGGTTTACAGCCCTACAAAGCTAATATTCGTTGAATCAAATTCAAATATCAGCGCAAACGCTTAATATTCTTTTTATGATCCAAACAAAATAATTTCACTTTTTTCTTCTCCAAGCTGTAAACGACATCATGAGGAGCAATAAGCTGGGAGCTCAAACTCCCCTCTAGCGCACTTTTATATGTATTAATGAGCCTGAGCTTCTCTCGCGAAGAATCCATTTGATACTCTAAAACTAAAGCTCGCTTGGCATCAGTGATGGCCAAAAGGAGCTCCCCTTGCCCGGAAGGGTCCCGAGTTACAGCCAAGCCCATCTCACCGAGCAGCATATCATAATTCACAGGCAGGGATTGTAGCCACACTTTATTTAATTGGATTTTGCCACTTTTCACGCGAAATGAATAGAGCCAACTTTTATCGTTTTTTCTGCGGTCTAGAGCAAAAAAGCCCAAGGAATCAGTGGGATCCGCAGCAATTCCTTGAGCATTCAAGCCTTTTTTAGGCCAAGCATCCAAACGTTTTAGCTCATGATCAAATAATAAAATTTCTTCAGAAAAAGCATCACAAACAACGATATATTCCTTTTGATCAGCCAAGACACAGATCCCCGAAGCTTGGCCCAAATTATCTTTATATTCGCTAAAAGCAATGCGCACTCTCATCTCCTCACTAAGCTCATGGGGATATAACTGGAGCAAATGCCTTCCGTAAAGAGGAGTTTGCAGGCTTTGATAATAACGCCCTGGGTAAAGCAGAGATGGGACTGTTTTTAATGGAGAATATGAATGATTGTCACTTTCTAATAAAATATTTCTAAAAGCCTGCCCCTCGTAAACCAACACACGTTCTTTCCCAGCTCCACCACGAGTCACAAGCAAAAGGCCTTCGCCAGAAGATAAACTCAAAGCCTCATCAAGCGCATACAATGAGAACAATTTTGGCCAGTAAACACCCTTATCATCTTGAATTCGCAACTTATAATCTAGATGCGGAAAACTCAAAGGAGCTTGGGAAGCACCTCGATACAGAGGTGATTGCGGCACATCTACAGGTAAGTTAACTTCACCTGTAGCAGCAAAACTGCCTATTAACTCATCATGATACAATGGAGGCCTAGATTGATACAACTGATACTGCATATTTCCAGCACCATTAAGAGTCAGCTCGCCTCGAAGTCCGTCTTGACAGAGACTATACTTCACATGACTTGGACTTGAATGATTCTGATAGTGACTCTTGATGGTGTAAGTGACTCTTGCTGAACCTTGTAAAGCCTGCGCAAATAACCAAACACGACCATGATAATCAGCGTCCCCAGAACCCAGGAAATGACTCTCACTGTAGTGCCCTTTTGAAAAACGTAAAAGCAAGCCCTTAGAACTTAAGAGGTCGTGCTTAGACCTTATAAGAGAAAAATGAGCCTCTTCATCAGAAGGAAGCGTTAAATCCAAATCCCAGGTACCTTTAGAGTCTGTCTGGCCAATAAGAAAAGCGTCTTTTTCTCCATATTGATAGAGCTCTATATAGGCTCCTGGAACCCCTAAGCCGTTTTGGTCTTGCAAATGAATTTGAATCTTTTTTGCTCTCAATTTATATACTTCATCATTAAGAGTTGGTAGAGATGCGTAACCAGTCATATAGGGAGCAATTATTTCGTTAAGACGATCCAGCCACAAACCCTTTCCCCACAGCAAACCTCTAGTCGAATTTTGAACTTCAAAGTTACGCCCCACAGACATATAGCTAATACTAGCAAACATCTTATCTTCAGGTGGCTTATCAACTGGACTTGTAAGTTTAGCGAGCTCCTGAAGGTCGCCCTGCCCCTCATTAGCCTTGAGTAATTGCCATTTTTGCGCTTCAAGATCACCCATTGAGAAAGCAAGAAGAGGCGAATGCATCACGACTTCACCATGATTTTTTGCTTTCTCTACGTCTGCAAATTTAGATTGAAAATCCCAACCAGAGTAATAATAAGAGATATCATCATGCCCTAGTGACATAGACCATATGCTAGAAAGAGTCCGGCATAGCTTATGATAATAATAGTCACCATCTATAGGATCACCCGAAAAAGGAAAGTGCTGTTGCTTGGATGATTCCGGTCTGAGAAAACGAAGCCCATGACCATGATACGGAACAACAAATCGGTTATTACGAAGGTTCTGATCCTCATCACAATGTAAAGTACAAATGAGATAACGAGGGCCCAT
>JADGBV010000174.1 GCA_015231345.1 Planctomycetota bacterium | reverse complement strand
ATGTTGAAATTGGTGCCAATTCGACTGTTGACCGTGCCTCCATGGGTACTACAGTCATAGGCCAAGGGACAAAAATTGATAACCTCGTGCAAATTGGCCACGGAGCGGTTATAGGCCAGCATAATGTTGTTTGTGCTCAGGTGGGTATTGCGGGAAGTGTTAAATCAGGTGATAAAGTCATTTTTGCTTCAAAAGCTGGAGTGGGTGATCACTTAACCATTACCGATAAAGTGACCATTGGTCCTATGGCTGGAGTCACAAAAGATATTTCGGAGCCAGGGATTTATAGTGGTTTTCCTGCAATGCTACATAATGATTGGCTTAAAATGGTTGGTACATTAATGCAGCTGCCAGCTTTGAGAGAGCAGTTTAGAGGGATGTTTAAGAAAAGCTAAGCCATGGCTGAAATTCACCCATCGGTTGTGCTGGGCCCGGGAGTTATTGTCGAAGACGATGTGTGTATTGGTGAAGGCTGCAAGATTGGAGCCTATACAATCATAAAAGGCCCGACAAAGATAGGGGTAAATAATACCTTTTCTTCCCATGTTGTCATAGGTGATGACCCTCAGGACTTGAAGTACAATGGCGGAGGAAAACTAAGCATAGGTTCAGGAAATACCTTTCGTGAATTTACCACCATACATCGGGGGCATTTAACCGAAGCAGGCACTGTGATTGGCGATAATAATCAGATATTAGTCGGTGCTCATGTGGGTCATGACTGCACCATAGGTGATGGAAATTTTTTGGCCAATCAAATTTTGTTGGCGGGGCATGTAGTTATGGGGGACTTCGTCAATATGTCAGGTAATGCCGGTTCTCATCAGTTTTGCCGCATTGGCTCATATGCCATGATCAGTGGACTGAGCGGAATAAGGCAAGATGTTCCACCTTACGCAATGGTGCAAGGGGACCCTGCTCGTATATGTGGAATCAATACGATTGGCCTTAAAAGGCAAGGTTGGGATAAAGAGATGCTCTTTAAGCTTAGAGAGGCTTTTCGTTTATTTAGGCAAAAAGATTTTGATGGCTCTATTGATAATGAGTATCTTCAGGAACTAAAACTTTTCAAAGAGAAAAGCGATCGCGGTCTTATTAAATTTGCGCGGAGATAAAATGAAAGTATTGGTCACAGGGGTCGCAGGGTTTATTGGTTCGCATGTTGCACAGAAGTGCCTTGAATCTGGCTATGAGGTCATCGGTGTTGATAATCTTAACGATTATTACGAGCCTAGGCTTAAAGAGTACCGCTTAGCTCAAATTGAAGGCCAAGCAAGTTTTCGTTTTGAAAAAATCGATCTAGCGGAAAGAAAAGAGACTGAAGAACTCTTTGCTCGGGAAAAGCCCGAGCTGGTCATTCATTTGGCTGCACAAGCAGGTGTGCGTTATAGTATTGAAAACCCTCATAGTTATACGCGTAATAATATCGAAGCTTTTTTAAATATTCTTGAGGCCTGTCGACACAATAAAGTCAGGCGCTTGTGTTATGCTTCCAGCTCCAGTGTGTATGGAGGCTTAAAAACGATTCCTTTTTCTGAGGAAATGTCAGTCGATACGCCCATCTCTCTTTACGCGGCAACGAAAAAAGCCAATGAACTAATGGCTCATACCTACACTCACCTTTATGGTTTTGAGACCGTAGGTTTACGTTTCTTTACTGTTTACGGCCCCAAAGGTCGTCCTGATATGGCCATGTGGCTTTTCACAGATGCCATTTTAAATGGGCGAGCCATCAAGGTTTTCAATCATGGCGATATGCGCCGGGACTTCACCTATATTGACGATATCGTGTCTGGTGTTATGGGGAGCGCCGAGTCTAAACTCCCTTCACCATGCGAAGTCTACAATTTAGGTAATCACAATACTGAAGAACTGGGACACATGATTGCTTTAATAGAAAAAAAACTGGATATGGAGGCAATAAAAGATTACTTGCCCATGCAAGCCGGTGATGTGCCTGAAACTTATGCCAATATCGATAAAGCCCAGAAAGATTTAGGTTTTTCCCCTCAAACCCCCCTTGAGGAGGGTATCAATCGATTTATCGATTGGTATAAAGATGAATGGTTAAACACTACGGAAAAGTAGAGTTATACACATAAATTTGTAATTTATTTGTATTATGTTATTTTTTTAGACCTTAGGGTTTGAAGGCTAATCCTCATAAATAACATCTGACGATCATTTTATCATTTCGGTGGGTTTTAGATGAAGAAAACCATTAGTTTAATCACTGGAGCATTTCTTATGCTCCTCAGTTCGTCGGGCTGGTCCGCCGATGTGGACTGGAGAATGGAAAAGGCCGCGGAGAAAGTCAACGAAAAGTTCTTTTATTGGCTTTTCGATGAATACTCCCTAGAGGCCGCTTACGCATTAGCCCAAGTTGAAGATTTTGAGCCCGGCGATGCTGTTCTTTTTACAAAAGAAATGCGCTTACTTATGACTTACCCCCGAGATAGGTGGGAGCAAAAACTTGGAGCCTTGCCTGAGTTCAGAAGATTAGAGAGAACTTTGAGTGAATTAAGCCCTGAAGATCAGGCTAAAGCTATACAGAAGTGGCGTGGGCTGTTTTTGGATAAAGTTATGGCTCATAACAGAACTGTGAAGTCTCGTAAGCCTGTGCTTCGTTTGATGGCGAGTTCCACAGTCCAACACGACAGTAATATTAATCGTGTTGATGATGAATATGATGGCGACCCAAGCGGCAAGTCAGATGGCCAGTGGATGAATCTAGTGAATTTAACTTGGAAGCCACTAATTAATAATAAAGAATTCTCAAAAGACTGGAAATTTGAGCATGCTTCTAACGCTATCAAAATCAGTCAATTCGCTCATAAAGAAAATGAAGTTGTGATTCTTGATACAGAGCCCAAGATCATTAGAAAGCTTACTGGACTTTGGGACGAAGCCTCTTTGGGTTTGAGATTGCAGAATTTCAGCCTATCGGGTGATAATGGCACTCGTAAAACAAGCAGCTTGTTCTGGTCACAGCGCCTACAAGCAAAAGTCGGCTTACGTCAACAAAGCATTGATTGGTCTGCCTTTAATTCTTCGAAAACAGCCTTCTCATTAAGCTGGATGGGAAAAGATTATTTTTCTGATGGGAATGCTGGCAAAGATGCAAAAGATATCCGCCTTGGTGTTGAGCAAGAGTTTGGCTATCAATGGAAAAAAATGAACAACACATTGGGCTTTAGCCTAGATTATGTCGCTTATAGCACCGACAGTGTTGTGAGTAGTGAATATAACTACTTTAAATTCAAAGTTAATCACGGTCATAAATATAAATGGGATCTTATTGATCGTACCATCAAATTTAAAGAAGAATTTTCTTATCGTGGTAAGACTTGGGGTGACTACAATGGTAGTGGAGATGGTCGTGATGAAGGCTATACTTATTTGCAAGTTAAGGCTACAACACCACTTAAAGGAAACTTGGGCATGTCTCTTAAGCTCAAACAAGCTTGGAGAAGCCGAGATAACGACAATGCGGATAACGAGAGTGCGAGCCAAACCATATTTGCTCTTGGCCTTAACTGGAGAACACCATGAAGAAAATAATCATTTGTTTACTGCTCCTGCTGCCTCAAGTGTTGATGGCGGCGCAAAACTTTAAAGTGGTTGATGTGGACGGTGATGTCTTCGCTAGCATTAAGTTTAAGAAAGAACCTGTAATTAAAGGCATGGATATTGCAGCTGGAACTCGTATACGAATGCCGGAAGGTGCGTATCTCTTGCTTAATACTCCCATGAACGATGAAATTGAATTTAGCGGCAAGAGCTACTTGAAGTTAGAAAAATTAAGCGAATCTCCTTCTGGCGAGACAAAGTGTTCTTTGAGTTTATTTCAGGGTATTGCTCGCAATAAAGTGCATAAGCTTAAAGGGAAATCTTCCTTCACCATCAAGACTCCCGTAGCTGTTGCTGGGGTGAGAGGTACGGAATTTCAAGTTTCCGTAAGTGAAACTGGTGAAACTGAAATCGCTGTTCTTGAAGGTGAAGTGGGTGTTCAAGACGCTGATGGAACTGGTGCTGCGGTAAGTGTTCAGATGGGACGTTCTGCTAAAGTTAAGGCTAGCGGTAAAATTACAGTGAAGACCGTGCAGAATATTAGAAAACAAGCTGCTAAAGCTCGTGCTCAGGCTTCTAAAAAAGCCGCTGAGTCTGCTGCTGCATCCGGTGCTACATCTGACTCGACTGAAAGTGCCGAAGATGATGAGGCTGAGGATGATGAATCTGACTATGATCCTTTTGATGGAGAGGACCCCACTGAAGATCTTCCTGATATCATAATTGATGAAATAGAAGATGCCCAAGAAGATGAAGTAGATATCGAATTTGACCTAGAAACTATTGAACGTTGAGAGAAATAAGATGAAGAATAAATACTATACTCTGATTTTAATCCCTCTCATAGCCTTATTCGCCATCGCTTGTGGTGGTGGAGGCAATGATGGAGTTGTGGAAGACAAAAGCTCAAGTACCACCGTGCGTTTTGCCGGCGGAAAATCTGGCGATACGCTGAAAGCTTATACATTAGCAGGAAAGCTAGTAGAAGAAGCTGCGATGAGCTCTAGTGGCTCCTTTGATATGAACCTTTCTAAAGGTTCTTACCATATCAAATTAGGCATAGGCGGTGTAGAGATTTTTGAGACTCTGATTTTATCAAGTGATTTCGATAATGTCGAAAACAACGTCTTAAATTTGGGCTACATTAATGGTGCCACAACTTGGGCAGCTGGCGAAGCTTTAAAAAGCGGCAGTGCAGAAAGCGCTGTTTCTTCAGCTCTTTATAGCGCGACAGGCAGCCATAGCTTATCAGGCCTAAGTCTAGGAAGTGTAGCGACGGGTTTTAGCTCAGACGCCTTGGCAGAAATTAAAGCCACTGTTCTCGCAACAGGTATGGCTGTAAAAGCTGCTGATGCCAAAACTTTAAGCCAAAGCAATTGGGATGGTGTAAGCACAGCTCTCGATAGCTTATTTGATGCAACCGCTGCAAATGCCTACGATAAAGCTCAGGCTTTAAGTACAGCTTTACGTGAAATAGATTTAGATGATATTCTTGAAAGCTCCGATATGAGTAGCCCCATGGCTAATCTTTTTGGAACTTCGGATAGCGCACAAAAGTATCTGCGAGATTTTCAATCTGCAGATTCTTCAGGTGGCTTGGCTGTTTTAGCTGATAAAGGCCTTTTTACTGCTGCAACACTTTATAGTAAAGGTGTTGCTGCTCTTGAAGCAGAAGAAACTGTGAAAGCTTATGAGTTTTTCGAAGCTGCCGCTTTTGCTGATGGCAATAATGAAAATGCCCGCGTTATGGCTGCGATTTACCGAATGATTACATCCGGTGTTAGAAGTAATCGTGAGACTAAAACTTTCCTTAAGGCTTCGAATGTAAGCTTTGATTTTACTAACTTGGGCGCTATTAGGGATGCTGATAAAAATGATAATGAAGATAAAATTGTTGACGTGACTGCTTATAATAAAGTCGCTGAATTAACTGGGATCCCAGGAAGCAAAGAACTTTATGCTTATTTGGAAGATGTATATCTTCGTGATATCGAAGATTCCATTAATGATTTGGCTGCAGTTAGTATGGATAGCTTCCCCAAGCTCTCTATTACCCCTAAAATGCAGGGTAAATTGGATGAAGATGAAGAAGGCAATGCCATCGTGCCAACATCGGCCATTGAGCTAGATGGCTATGATTTGCGTGCTTTTCAAGCCTCGCTTAAAATGAGCCAGGCAGAAATGCAGTACTTGCTTGCTATGGATTTGGATATCGAAGGCAAAACAACAACTCCAGCTGCAATGAAGCAGTTTATGTTTGATTTGTCTGGGCCAAATGATCCACTTTTTAAAGATTCAGCGGTTTATACTGTTACTGGGAAAGTCGAATTTGTCGATAGCTATAACTATTCTTATGAAGATGATTCTTCAGGCGTCACTGAACCGGCAGTGTTGGGTGCAGAAAATGCTTCAGTGACGTTGGATGATTTTCAGTGGGCTGCAAGTTACCCTGGTGAATTGAATGATTTGGTGCATTATGAAGATGGCGAGGATGACTGGTACGAATCTGTAGAAGTCTTTCTTGTTGAAAATATGGATCAGTATAATTTTCATTACTGGTATAATGTAGATTTTTCTGAGTATCTTGACGGCGACTATGAGTACTGTTTTCGTCAATGGTATAGGATAATGAGAGATGGACAGTATGTTAATGTGGAAGTTGCTATTTTCTCTGCTAAAAGCTTATCAAGTCTGAAGGGTTATGTGCGTGAGCATTTTTATAAGACTGAAGCGGCTGCAGAAGTTTATAGTAATGGCCCAGACTACATTGGTTACGCTTTGTACGATGTCTCCGGCACCCTAAAATCCGGAAGCCTTTCTCTTGACTCCACACATAACCCTGTTTACGATGACGACGACGTTGCAATTGCTGCGCTAATTGAAGCCAATCCAAGTTTTGCGACAGCAAATAAAACACTTCTCAAAACTTCCCGAACGAACCTCCGTGCTGGAGCTGAAATCGCTAGCGAACTTCTTGATGACCTACAAACTCTAGGAATTACCGACGATCGCGGCTTACACCTAATCGAAGATATTTCCGGCGTAGAGCATTCTGAGTCATCACTTGAATTCTCAAATAGCGAAATCAACAACCTTCAAGGTTTCATTAGCCAAATCTTTGATTCTTTCGAAGGCCCAGCAACTGTTGATCCATCTTTTATTGATAGTAGCTACGCTTCAGCAACTATTGATTCCAGTGCCCTTTTTGAAACCGATCCAAGAAACTTCATGGTTGATTCTAGCGGTAAAGTGATTACTGTGATAGCTGATGATGGCGATGAAAATATGGAAGGCGATGACGCAGAAGCTGAAGAAGAGCTTGATAATATGGTTATTGATTCAGGAAAACTTTTTGGTGTTGCGCCAAAGACTGGCGAAAAACTGGAAGACGTTTTTGATGCTTTCGGTGATAGCTTAGGTCAATGGCTGGACTATGGCGAACCTGTTTTTACTGGTTCCACAGCTCCAACTGTGCTCACCAACGACTATCTATCAGGTAACACTTTATATAACGTTTGGTATGGATCTGGTGAAGCTGAGGACGGAAGTGTGCTCGAAAACGTATCTGTTGTTATGCAAGTACAGTTTGGCGATTACGATGCTCTATGGACAGGTCTTCGAAATAGCTACGGCACTGAGGAGAGTAACTACTATATCTATGGAAGTCAATTTTATGACAGTGGCTATGGTTCTGGCCATCATGTGATTTATGAATCAGGAGTGTCTGAAGATTACTTCCTCACGGAATATTATGATCAATTTGGAACTTTTGATAATATCGATGCATGGTTTTTCGATAAAGCCAAAGCTTTAGCTTTTGCAGAGACTTTAACCGCAACGATTACAGGTACTATGATGACTAAGCCTGAAGTCAAATCAGAATAATTATGCTAAAGTCGAGCAACTAGAAATGAATTTCTAGTTGCCTGACTTGTTATTGTTCTTAAGCTAGATTAAATAAAAAAGCGAAGCGTTTCCCCGCTTCGCTTTTTTTTTTGCTATTCCTGAATCCTACGAGAATTTTCTTTACAGCTCGATTAGCAAACTTCACCATTGGCAATTGTAAATACTAAGGGTTTCAAGAATAGCCCCATAGCAACCATCACAGCAGAAAAATCGTTTAGCCATCACCTCTTTCCCCCCCCTTCCCATTTTCCCTACACATATTATAGACGTTGGATTGATATTAGAGATTAATGCAATCGATTCGAGCGATTGTCAAAATCAGTACTACTCG
>JADGBV010000173.1 GCA_015231345.1 Planctomycetota bacterium | reverse complement strand
AATTGATTTATTTGAAGTGGAATCACTGAGTCGTAATATGTCGTCTGCTAATTTGCAGGCGATATCGAAACTTTAAACGAGCCCAGAGCTTTTTAGATAAAGATATTCATTGCATAAACTGATGGGTAACTCTTGAGGCAAACAGTCAATGACTCGCACTCCTTTGTCTATCAGCTTTTTCCTTAAAGCATACCTTTTGGCAAGAGTATCTCGAGCGGCAAGGGCAGAGAGAGCTTGGTCCGTATCAATTAAATCGTCATGAATGAATTGGTCGATGGCAGGTTCTCTGAAGCTTGCTAGAACTACGATGTGTTTTCTTTTAAGTAAATCCATGGCAGCAAGAATCTCAGGACTCTCTTCTTCTCTAATATTGGTTAGTATGATGACCAAACTCCGTTTTGAGAGAATTTGTCGACTAGCAGCTGCTGCTTTTAGGTAATCTGAATTTTGATCGCTAACTTCAAGATCGTAGAGGTGGTGGAGTACCTGCTGAGATCCACTCGAATAACATGCCGGGCGTAAAAGTTTATTGGTGCCTCCAAAAGATAGAAACCCAAAAGCATCTCCTTGCTTTTGTACAATATACGATAAAAGTAATAATGAATTGAGCGCTTGATCAAACAGAGAAATTCCTTGGTGTTCGGAAGACATTTTAACTCCAGAGTCCAAAAGGACAAAGGCTTGCTGTTGGGTTTCTAGCTGAAAATCTTTTGCTATGGGTTTGTTGACTCTTGCCGTCGCTTTCCAATCTACTTTTGAGAGAGTATCTCCTTTTCTAAAATCGCGTAGTTGATTAAAAACAGTTCCCTCGCCTCGCATTCTCATTCGGTGTATCCCCATATCAGATAAGCGATTTTCAGTAAACAGTAAGCCTAACTTTAATTGTTCTTTATAGTTTGGGTAAACACGGATGTCTTGTTTTATCTCGCCTTTAATGGTGCGCCGCCATAAACCTAATCGTGAAGGGTATCTTACTTCAGTAGAGGAAAAAGAGAATAAACCGCGTTTTTTGGCATGGATGGTATATTCACTTTCATAAATGCCTGGGCCGTCAAGAAAGATATCTAGGGGGAAGTCATTGACTGTATGCTCCACAGGGTAGTGATCATAGACCTCTATTTTGACCTTTCTCTGGCCTTGATAATCAAGGCTGAGCATGACTTTGGTATTGGTGCCAAGGGCAACATTATGAGGGAGTGTTCTTTTGATGTCTAGCTTTAGAGCTCTAGCTATTGTTAGAGTGTCTAGAGCAAAAAGTATAATAAAAAGAAGGCAAGGAATATCTACAAATTCATGAGGTAAATTGGTGATTTCAACAATGAAAGAACCAATGAATAGCCCTAATATGATATATATAACGCGGGGGTGTGGGCGCATTATTTTCTTGGGGCTGGGATTTCTGCTATCATGGTGTTTAATATTTCATCATGGCTGCGCCCCTCGATTTCCATGTCAGCGCTTATTGAAATACGGTGGCGGAGTACTGGTAAAGCAATGTTTTTAATATCCGTGGGGATGACAAAGTTTCTTCCTTCCATTAGTGCTTTAGCTCTAGCTGCACGTACTAATGCAATGCTGCCTCGTGGACCAGCACCTAATGAAATGGCATGAGAATTCCGTGTGTTGCGAGAGATAAGAATGGCATACTTCAAGACTTCCTCATCAATGTCAACTTTCATCGCGAGTTCTTGAAATTTTTTAATGGCATGAGTATCGATGATTTTATCTAAGGAGGATACTTCAAGCATTTTTGTGCTTGATTTTTTGCAAACTTCACGAACCATTTCAATCTCTTCACTTTCACTTGGGTATGGGACATGTACTTTCATAAGAAAACGATCGACTTGAGCTTCAGGTAAAGGGTAAGTCCCTTCCTGCTCAATAGGATTTTGTGTGGCGAAAACAATGAAGGGCTCATGTAATTGATGTGACTCTCCTTCTATTGTGACCTGCAACTCCTGCATTGCTTCCAATAGGGCTGCTTGCGTTTTCGCAGGAGCTCTGTTTATTTCATCTGCTAATAAGCAGTTAGTGAAAATAGGTCCTTTGCGAATGGTAAACTCTTGTTTGTGCATCAGAAATAGAGCATGCCCAGTAATATCTGCGGGCATTAAGTCTGGTGTAAACTGGATACGCCCAAAATCGATAGAGCAAGTTTGAGCGAGAGCTTTTACGATGAGCGTTTTCCCTAGTCCAGGCACTCCCTCGAGAAGGATATGCCCTCCAGCAATGACGGTGCAAATGATTTGGTTAATAACATCTTCTTGCCCAATAATCACCTTCGCAAGTTCATTTTTCCAAGCATAAATCAGAAGACCTGCTTCTGAGAACTCATTATTTATTTGTCCTTCACTCTGGTTATTCAAATCTTCAGGTGAATTGCTGGGTGAATCTATGTTTTCGCTCATGATTTTTTATGTCTGCTAAAGCTAAAGTATGATTGGTTTTGTTGCTTCTGAATAATGAGATTAATTTGAGTTAAATCTCTCGTTTTTTCATCGAGTAAGGGAGATTGCTGAATCCGTTTTTTCATTGTAGAACAATTATTATGACGATAGGCATACCTTCCTCTTGCGAGGAGATAGTGCGAATAGTTCATTCCTTGTGTGATGGCAGGTGAGAGTAACACTGGACCAAAGCGGCCGGAAAAGGTGAGAAAGGTAATGGCTACAAGTAGGAATAGTAGCGCAAAGACCCTCCATGCTGAGAAAAGGCTATTATAAAGAATATTCTCATCTTGATACTTATGCACAATAGATACCTTTGTAAACTCCATATTGTCCTTAATAAGGCTGTACGCAAGCGTTGGACAGCCTTGGTCTCCAAATGAATCATTAGAGAATATATTAAGGTCAGCAATAAACTGAATACTCCCCTCGCCTTTGCTCAATTTGGCATAAGCGATATTATTATCTGATGTATATATAGGGTTTTGGGGATGACGCAAATTCACTTGCATAGGAGGAGTAATAGAAATATCGAATGATATATGTTCTTCTTTCCAAGTAATGGTCTCAGATTTTTCTTCTATGCTTTCTTCTGCATGACTAATTTCTAGAAAGTTCTTGAGTTCTGCTTCTATTTGCTCTTCGTTAAAAGAACTTATGCAGCCAGTAATAAGGTGTCCGCCGCCTTCGACCCAATCTATGAGCTCATGACATCTCTCCTTATTCTTGGGTAGGTAGGTGATTGGGAGTATGATGTAATATGCCGATTCTTCTTGCCAGTAGGGTAAGTGAAAGTCAAGATCCTGCCATTGGTTGATTGCTATTGATTCATACCCGAGCTCTTGATAGAACCTTGTAAGTGCAAGGAATTGATTCCTTTTTGCTTCGCCAGTAAGCCCCACTTCTCTTACTTCTTCTCTCCAATAACTTTCGTTATTGTAAACGTAAACTGCGCCACCAATCATGGCAAATGCCAAGATAGATATGATAATCCAGCCAGCTTTAGCTTTCATGCTCATCCTTTGTGAAGCATTCTTTCCATTGTTCGCACAAAACATGGAAGTGGCTTTCGCTAGGAGATTGATGGCCGTAAGCAAGGTATGTCCAGCAGTGCAGCATATTTTTAAAGTAAGGAAGAAGGTGCTGAGGAGCTGTTTTGGAAACGACATCTAGGCATTCATCTTCGGTATAACTACCTGGGAAATATATTGAATACCTTCCTCCCATTTGTGCGAGAGATGATCGGTAGAGTAGACTTAGTGCTTCCCTGATTTCTCCATTTGCATAGCTGTGTTGCGCAGCTTGAAGGATATCTTCTGGCCAGTCTTCTTGTTGTATTGCATTTAACTTTCGTGTTGGGTCAGAATCGAGCCTTTCCTCTTCTAGTCTTTTTATTTCAAGTTTAGCGAACTGATGGCTCTGTATGAGAAGCGTGACAAAACAAATGACGATGAAAATAATGAATACCCACTTAACTATGCTTGCTAAGAATAGTATAAAGATGCTTGGGTTGCTCGAATGAGATGTTCTGTTGTTTCTGTCAGTATCTTTATTGTCAAATAACTTAAGTCTTCTAGTAGTGACCTTCTTATGTTCAAAATCTTTAGAGGCGAGAATGTCATCTGCAATATCCTGTGTGAAGGCTTCTAGGCCTGCTGGTACATGTTGAATTTCTTCTGCTTCAAGACGGTTATTGCTGAGTAGGCAAATTAAAATGAGTGCCGATGCTTGGAGAGCTCTTTTTCCTATACTTCTGAAACATAATTCAATATCCCACCCTTCATGAACGATTCTTTGGCGAAGGTAGAGGCAAAATCCGCCGGCAACATAAAAAGGGCGGAATATGATGATGGTTATGAAGTAAACCCCATTCATCATCCAGTTAATCCACATGGGGAGTTCGAACTCATCTAGATTATGCAGTTGAAATTTCGACTCTGGCATGAGAGCTTGGGGAATAAACGAGAGAATGATAAAGAAAAGACCAACATAAATAAGCCCTTCAAGATGAGCGAAAAGAATGGTAAAGTAGGACATTCCAGAGTTTGTTCCCTGGAGCATTCTGGGAATGCGGGACTCGCGTTTGCTTCTTTCTGATCCTTCGAGTATTTCTACGGGCATGCGGAAGCTTCTAATGGAGGAGAGCCGGTAGAATAGCAAAGTGCCAAATATACCTTTTCCCAGGTTCTTGACCCAAAGATAAAGAGATTCTTTTGTCGATAAGTGATTTGAGAATACAGCGCGACTTAGAATTAATAAGACTATGCGTTCAGCGATAGGGAATGTCCACCAGAAAATGAGAGAAACTATCGTGGGCTGTTGATTGAAAATAAGAAATAGAAGTAGAACCCATGAAAGGCATATAATCAACCACGGTTTGTAAATGAGATTCCAATACTCTTGGATGAGCTTTGTGCCAAGATCAAAGCTTTCCCATACTTCGCGACTACGTACTTCTATTTCTAGTTTAGATGGGTCCACGTTTCCACCCTAATAAACCTACATACGCTCCTATTAATAAGACATTACTTAAACTAAAAATGACTCTGCTTTGCATGTCTAAATGAGGAAGAGATGACCAATAAGCTTCTATGGCAGCAGCGACAAAAGTCATGATAGCAGCTAGGATAAGAAATTTAACGCCAATGAGAGATGATTTTCTCAAGCTGTGCAAGCGAGTATAAGGGCCAGGAATGAGAAAAGAGAAACCCATTTTCATGCCTGCTGCTCCAGAAAATACTAATGCCATAAGCTCCATGGGAGCATGACTTACAACAAATAGTGATAAATTATAACCCAGCCCTTGGTTCTCTAAATGCCCGAAAATAGTGCCAAGGAAAAATCCATTAAAAACAAGGAAGAAAATAGACCCGATGCCGACAAGAATTCCTCCAGCAAAGCAGCTAAAATCGATGCCTATATTATTTTTAATATAGTAGCCAAACATCATGACGCGACTATCTACATCTGCAGGAGCTCCTAAGTGAGGGGCGTTATCCCTATACATGTCTTCTATGTGTTCTATATTTGCTGGATCGATGAGGACAAAAGCAAGATGAGGCTGTTTGAGCAGAATAAAATATGTGGCAATTGCAGGTAAGGTGAAAAGAAAGAGTGCGGCAAGGACATAGCTAAAGTTTCCCCTAATGACCCTTGGGGTTTCAACTAAGAATTGATAGAGTAGGTTGTGTAGACTTAAACTAGGTTTTCGGTAAAGCTCCTGGCGCATTCGTAGAGCTAAAGAGTCTAAGCTGTCTATGAGCTCTAAATTATACCCCCGTTGACGAGATAACCCAATTTGGTAGCAGACTTTTTCGTAATCATCGGGGAAAGTGTCGCGACAAGTAAGAGGGCCAGAGCGCTTTAATTCCTTTTTGAGTTTCCTCCAAAAAACTGAATTTTTCTTAATAAATTCACTTTCTTTCATGAGGATCCGCCAATATGTCTGGCGTAGGCCATAACTTCGTTGACCGCATCCTCTCCTTTGAGCTTATGAATAGGCTCTAGAATTTCAGCTAATTCCTGCTTACGTGATTGAGTTAAGGAACGAGTGGCAAAAGAGACTGTGGCTCGCTGTTCTTTCTCGTTTAAGGTTATCGATGGATGTTTTGCATCTTTGCCTGTAGTGCGTTTTATTCGTGCTTTTCCAGAATCATAAATCACAACAGTTCCTGCAGCCATATCACCTAAGCGCATCATTTTTGATGAAAACAAAATAAAGACCCAAGTGAGAAAATATAAATCGACGACACGAATTAAATTCCTCAGTAAGGATGCCTGAAAGCCGATGGGAGAGCCGTCCTCCATGGTGACTCGGATGCCCATTTTCTTTTTGCCAGGACTCTGTCCAGCGCGGTAAACTTCGAAATAAACCGGATAAAACCACTCTAAAAGGAACATAGAAATCAAAAGGACTCCGGTGCCAAAAGCACCAAAGAAACTAAAAAATATTGATAATCCGATAATGAGCGCCGTACGAAATAGGAAATCTAGAAAATAAGCACTTGCGCGGCAATACGCTCCCGCAAGGCGTAAGCGTAGAAATATTCCTTCAGGACAGTCGATACGTGATATCGTGTCAATGATCATAAGGATTTAAAAGAAAATTGCTGTTTTTGAATGATAGGGCTATTAGACTTCCAAAACCACTGTGTCAGCGATGTAATCATGGAGGCATTTCTTTTCGGAGCCAAAAATAAAGAGGTTATCGATGAGCGGGAAAAAACTGCCGACAACAGGAATGGCGCCAATAAGGCCTGTGACAATAATTCTTAAGCCAAATATTCTTCCAAAGCTAGCTTTTTCTCCTGTAGGGCGGGCAATTCTAATGTTAAGTATTTTCTTGCCGATTGTTTGCCCGTATTTAGCTATGAGGATTAGGTTATAAATTGCAATACATAAGAATGCTACAATAGCTACTCCAATCATAATTTTGCTCAGAAAATTCAATCCTTCGCCATTTTGTGTTCCTGATAAGGTGCCTAAAATGAATAATGGGATCATAGCAAGTAGATATACTGCGCCATCAAGGAGTGCTGCTCCAAGCCTTGCTCCTCTTGAGGCTTTATTTAACCTAGAGCTGCTTTCTTCAACGATCTCAGCTTCCGGGGCTGCGTAAACTTCATTTTCCATATGTGGTGATCTCCAAAAAAAGTGACTGCGTAAAATCTAAATGAGGTCAGGTTTTGTGATTGTGAACTCTAACCAATATTGTGATTAAAATAAAAGTGCTGTATAGCAAGCGATTTAACTTAGCAATAGAGTTAATGCTGAATATAAGTCATGACTTTTGCTTGTGATTTTAGCACTTCTTATGGGCTTTTCACAGTTTTTCTTCAGTTGAATTAAAGCCTCAAAGCCTAAACTATGGCTCATGCATTTCTATTTTTCAAAGCTTCGTTACCATTGTCTGGATTAAAAAACAAAATCCTTCTTTTTGTCGCTAAATTGCTGGCGAAGCGTCTTGGCCCTTATATGGTGCAAAAACGTTTTTTTGATATCTTCGAAGAGAACGGCTTTCATGTAACTCCGGTTCATTTCTATCAGCCTCTGCCTGAGCTCCAAAGCCTACCTGATGAAGTCTGGGCAAAGGAATCTGCCATGCCGGGAGTTGATATGAATTTTACCGGTCAGTGTGAGTTATTAGAGACTTTTACTCGTGAGTATTCTGAAGAATACAATGCCTTCCCTCGTGAGCGTGGCGAAGATCCTAGTCAGTATTATGTTTATAATGGCGCCTTTGAATGTGTTGATGGTGAGATACTTTATTCCATGGTACGCCACTTTAAGCCTCGTCGAATGATGGAGATTGGCTCAGGGAATACAACTTATTTAAGTGCGCAGGCAGTATTGCTTAATGCCAAAGAATCTAATC
>JADGBV010000172.1 GCA_015231345.1 Planctomycetota bacterium | reverse complement strand
CACGGGATTTATCATCGAAATGTCCAAACTGCATGATTTGCTCCAATTGATCTATGTTTGATCTATATAATATATATCAATTTCATTTTAACAAGATCAATTATAGATTATTTTTGTTTTTTTTGAATAAAGTACTATTCAAATTGTCAAAACTGGTCAATTTAGCCGGAATTATAGATTCTTCCAACATAATTCATATGCTTCACAAGAGACGCCTGAAGACAGTTTAAACGCACAGGCTCAGTATGATCTTGCTAATTTACAGTCACTTAGCAGCCAAAGTGCGCTTATTGGTTCACAAATATTTGGTCAACTAAATCCTGAGCTTCTTGCTCACCCAGTTTACTTTTACATCCGCAAGAATCCCTTAAATGATACTGCATGCGCAAATTTTCTTGTAGAAATTTTACCCCACCATGTTTTCGAGCTGTAGCGTGAGCGAGCATTGCTTTAGCCAGATCTTCAAAGGATATGGACATACTGCTTAAAGGTGGGTTCAAACTGGATGTAAAGTCCATATTATTGAATCCAATAATACCGACATCCTGGCCAATAACAATCCCTTTAGCACTGAGCTCTGGGTACATGGCTTTGGCGATATCGTCATGAAAGCAAACCATCCCCAATTTTCCTTTGTATTTCTCAATGAATTTTAGACAATTATTCAAATTTGGTTTTTGCGGGTCATAAAAGCAAACAAAACTTCTAAGATCTTGCTCCATACAATATTGCTGAAAGCTATCTAGGCGATATGAAAGCTCAATATTCCCAACGGCTTCATCTTGATAGGCAGCAAAAATCAAACCCTCTGAGCCTGAGCGTGTAAAAAGATCGGCAGCCATACGAGCCGCGACTTTAGAGTCCATACCCTCAAAGTCATCATCCTTAAAACCAGCTAAATCTCCATTCTTACGATTAATGGGAATAACTAAAGGCAAGTCGATTTCTTTTTCTAGAGCATCCAAAGCCCGCAGTTCCTCATCTGTCTCTTTAAACCATGGCAAGACTAAGACATCTCCGCTAATACGCTCGAGTTGCTTGGGAGTATCAAGAAGAGAAGCCAAAGAAGGAACAAACTGCCAGTCCAACATGCAATCTAGATTCAAGGCCTCTGTCTGAAGAGCCTGACAAAGTCTTATGGTATACGGGTTTTTAATAGAAGGGAGAATAACGGAGAAGCTTCCTCCCGCTCCAATGACAGATTTTTTTTGCTCCCTCACATAAGTCCCACTGCCCTTCTTGCTCTCAACAATCCCTTCCTCAGTCAGGCTTTTCATAGCCCTCCTGATGGTATGATAATTGCAATCGTAATGCACTGAGAGGTCACGTATGGGAGGCAAGCGACTACCAAGACGAATTTCTCCGTTGGAAATTTTCTCTTTAATATCTCGTACGATACTTTCGTAAATGTGCAGCGTACTTTCCAAACTTTTCCTCCGATTATGTATTACAGATCATTTTGCAGATCAATCATAAATGTCGATAGATAACTGCACAAAATAAGCAACTAAATTACAAAGCGCCAATATCAATTCCTATTAAATTCATGAGCAACTTAAACAGTACCCCTTATTGCCTCTAATTTCTCTCTCATTTCCTTTGCTTTTTCTGGTGTAATACTGAAAAAGCGCAAAAAGATAAGGGCAAGTATCAAAGAAACAATAGGAACAATCAAAAATCCTAAACGCATATTAGTCAAGACGGCTTCACTTTGCTGTCCTTCAAGCTTGGAGTCAAATCCCGTGTATTCAAGTAAAGGGCCGGAAATTAAAAAACCCACACAGAAACTCAGCTTGAGCACCCATGAAAATATCGAGGCAAAACTGCCCTCTCGCCTTGTTCCTGTCTGCAACTCATCGTAATCGACAATATCGGCCTGCATAGAAGGAATCATCAGCCATAAACCGGCATAGCCACAACCAATAAAGATTGTGTTCACGAGCATCAAGTAGGGGTACTCAGGATTAAACGTTAACCATGTGGTTGTGTTTGAGAATAACACAAGAGTCATAGAAATTGCCAGACACTTAACTTTACCGATTTTCTCACTAAGTTTTCTAAATACGGGAATCATCATCAAACTACAAACCATATATATAAATGTGCCATAGATAACAAATTCTGAACTTCTTTCCCAATCACCACCTAAAACATAATAAGTGCCTACATAGCGGCCATAGCTATCATAAATACTTGTACCTAGCAAAAAGAAAACAGTAAAGGAAGCGAGAATAAGAAAAGGCTTATTGCTAAGAGTGGCTCCCAGACTGGAAAAAATACTCGTTTTTTCCTTTTTCAGGCTGAGTTGCAGTTCATAGTAACGCTCCTTAACGAAAATTGATGGCAGCACCCCTAATATGAGAATGAGCACACTTATGCCAATGCTAATATAGCGCATACCATTTGCAGTACTCGCCTCCCCGGTGATTGGGTCGGCAAAAATAGGTCGCAAAGCCAACCACCAACTAAACCCCACAATTAAACTGGCCAATGACTGCATATAACCCCTTATCTCAGCAACTCTAGTTCTCTCATTATAATCAGGAGTCATTTCCATCAGTAAACTCTGGAAGGGCATAGCCCATATGGTAAAGCAGGTATAAAAAAGAATGCCAAAACCCACCACCCAAGTTATCATTTCATTTTCACTAAGGCCTTTAGGAAACCACCAAATAAGAGGGTAAGTCAAGGCGGCTAGAATGGCACCCACAAAAATATAAGGACGTCGCCTCCCCCACCGGGACTGTGTGTTATCTGAAATGTAGCCCATAACAGGGTCGGCAATGCCATCCCATAATCTCAGAGACATCAAGGTGATCGACACACTCATAGGGCTCATTTTGAGCTCCATATTGAAAAGGGGATAGGCGATGCTAACCATCACCCAAACCCCTAATATATCTACGGGTCCACCCGCACCATAGGCTAGTTTTTGACGGAAGGGTACCTTATCACTCGATATACTCATATGATTTAATTCCTTAAAATGTTTTTAATACAGATGAACTAAGAGAAGGATTTTCAACGCTTTACAAAACCGGGGTAATTACCAGGCAAACGCTCAAGCTCTTCTGTGAGTGCTTTCTGCATCCTCAGCAAAACGCTTTTATATTCAGGACGATCAGCGAGGTTAACTTGCTCATTAGGGTCATCAGCAAGGTAATAGAGTTGATCACTTTCGTAATAAGCTGGGTAATTTTTAATAGCTCCATAATCGGCATTACTTCCTCCAGGAATTAATATCATGTGTGAGAATGGGGTCATGGGGTCTTCATTATGCACTTCTTTCCCCTGGTTTCTCATCACCAGGTTAAAATCATCAAGCCTTTTTTGCCTTTCAGCTCGTGGCATATTCTGAGCTTTCTCACTATAGCGTAATGTGACGTATTTATAATCGCCTATGCGCACACCTCTGGCATAGCCGATTTCAAAATACAAGGCATCTCGTTCAAGCCCCTTGATCCCAGAAAGTTCTGGTGCAAAACTAATGCCATCACAAGGAGAAGGTCGTTCACTAATTTCAGCTAAATCAAGTATGGTTGGCGCAAAATCGACATTACTTGTAAATGAAGATATACGACTTCCAGCTTTAAAGCCACCATGTTTCCAGATAAAAGCCGTTGTATGCGCTCCTCCTTGATAGACAGTTCCCTTAGCGCCCATTTCGTGATCTGAAAGAAATACAATGATAGTATTTTCTAGTTTATTCTCCTGCTCACATTTCTTAAGCAAAGCTCCCAAAGCATCGTCTATCCAAAGCAATGCTTCACGTTTAGAGCCGCCTTTGAGTCCCGCGTCGGCGATCCTTTTTTCCAAACTATCACGGGAAGGGTGTCCCCCTACAGGCTCTTTTTCCACAATACCCTCTGGAGTATAACGCCCATCAGCTCCCCAGGACCTATCCTTTCCTTCAGGACTATGGGGCAAAGTTGTCGCGAAATATAGAAAGAAAGGGTCTTCGTCAGCTCCATCTATAAAGTCTAGAGCTGCTTCTGTGACCCATTCTTGATTATGCACAGCCAACTCCAGAGGGCCAATATAATAGGGGTTGTTATGGTAAATATTCTCAGCAAAATCAAAACCCGCTTTGTCATATTCCACTTTAAGCATATCTGTGATTTTTTTCAGTTTAGCAACCACTTCTGGATCACGCGGATCGTCGTTATGCTTGGGCTTGATCTTTTCGATACCTTCACAAAAAACAACATGATTTTTGCCTACAGCTCCTGTGCGGTAGCCGTTTTTTCTAAAAACCTTAGCAACCGTATCATTCTCTGGAACAATAAAACTATTCCACTGCACAGCTGTTTGACCTTCCTCTTTCAGAGGCCCTGTTAGCCATGAGCATTTCGAGCGACTTGCGTACGCCCCAGTCAAACAACTAAAGCGACTCGGCGTACAAACAGGTGAACTCACATGGTGCTGTTCTAATATCACACCTTCTTTCCATAACTTATCTATATTAGGACAAAGATTCTGATCACGACCTTCTTTGGTGAAATTAAATAATTCCTTAGGCTGATCATCGGTAATAAAAAATATCACATTGGGCTTTTCAGCAAAAATGGCCTGTAAGCTCATACAGATCAGTAAGACTGATATATATTTAAATCCTCTTTTTCTCATTATTTCTCTTCCTTAATTAACGGATAAGCAAACCTAAATCATCTAAATAGAGACTTCCCTTCAAAGCTTTCTTCGATAGAATCGTCCATTTTATTTTATATAAGCCATCCAAGACAGGCCTATACTTTTCTTCTACTTGAGCACTTATTTCAGTGAACTTGTGCTTAGATAAATCTTTCAAGGCGATATTCTTTATGGGGAGCCAATGCTTCCCTTCACATTGCAACACAATCCGCAATACAGCAGAGGTGTCCGCACACTGAAAGTCTTTAGATAGCTTCACCTCCCCAAAGACACCCATCATTTTATGCAAAGGTAAATCATGATGAAAACTCTCAAAACTGAGAGCATTATCTTCAGATGGAACTGGCATACGATCATCAAGTTTCACTTCATAAACTTTTAGATTCGGCTTAACTCTATCGTTGATACTTCCTGGCCAATCCGAATCATATTTTCCTGGATAGTTTTCATTTTCGAATGTCCAATAGACATCCTTGCGCACTTCACTCTTAACAGCTTCGATACGTAAAGGAGGATCCACTGGCATTCCATCTATGGTCCCTTCAACAACAACCCTACCCTCTTTTAAGCATTTCAACTTAAAACCGGCAACAGCGTCGTTCAAATCCAATATTTTTGGACTCAGCAGAGCTTCCCCCTCACTGACCTTCAACTCAAGCTTAGCCTTTCTTGGAATAGGCATGCCCGTACCATAGTCTCTCGATAGTGCCCAGCATAGCTCATTTGTACCAACCTGCATACTTTTCTTGGCGGCAAACATAACGCCCGGTAGCACATCGATGACAGGCTTTCTTCTTGGTTGAACATCAGCTTTCTTGAAAACGAGAGTTTTAATAGAGAAAGGAGGCATTTCATAGCTTTGCCCAGCTCTGGTTTTCCCAACTATAACTTCTGGCTCAATACTCCACTCAGGCTCTGCTTCTATTCTATTCCAATAGTAAGTTGAATTTGAAAGTAACCTTTCTTCGCAACTATAACCAATGACATTCTGTGGTAATTCAACCTGAACACTTGCAGAGTCATCTCTCGATAAATTCACTAGCATTACACGCCATTCTTTACCCTCTTTAGTAGCAAACACCCTAACATTATCATTATCTACATTAGTCTCATACATCACATTACCCATGGACTGCGCCCATAACCAAAAAGCCCAGTATTGCGCCTTGGCTACAACCTGCTTACCATCAAAATAAAGTGCTCCATGCCCTCCTTTTTCTTTCTGTGTAAATAAATCCCACTGGTTGGCAAAATCCACCCCAGTACGAATCATTTCGCCCACATAAAGAGCTGACCAAAGTGCACTGGTTATATCTGCCGTTTGGTGATCTTCAGGGAGTTTTAAATTCCATTCGCTTATACCAAGCTCTATCTTATCCTTCCTTTTATTCTGGTACTTAGCAATCCAAGCCCGGTAACGCTTAACAATAGCTTCAAGCTCATCAATTTTACCAAAAAGATCTTTATCAGAAACCACACTCTCACCTGTCGGGTAATGATGAAAGGAAACAAAATCGACCTCGTCACCACTATATTTCAGCATATCTTCACTAAAACCACCGATATGAGACCCAGATGTAGCACCGCCAATTTTTATGCTGGGATCAACTTTACGCATGGCCTTAGCAAACTGATTAAAACGCCTTGCATAAATCTCGCCGGTCATTTCCGCACCATCAGGTAGAAAGTGACCCGTCTCCCAAGTTCCTTCAAGTTCATTGCCAATTTCCCAGTATGCAACGCGGTAATTCATTTTCTTGGCAAAACGGACCCACTCTGCAGCCATTTTGGCACTACCCGTGCCAGCATTAACCGTAACCACAGCTTTTGAATTCGGGAATTGCTCAAGGTATTCATGTAAATCTTTTACGCCAAAATTGCCGTGAAAAACATCAGCGCTCAGGTCCGGCTTTAAGAGAAAGCCTGGCTGATAGTCATTATAATCAATCATCCAACTTCCATTTTGAAAACGATTTTCTTTGACCCACCAAACATCTTGCTTATAGTCACCATGCCAGACGGTCTTAGAATCAATAACACCATTGCCATTCCAGAAATATGCGTCAGACCATGAGCCGCCAGGTATCCTAATCATTCCTGGCTTCCACATATTCATATAGTTCAATGTTTCTTTCGACTTATAGCGACTAGGATAATCCCATAAGGCAATGTTAGTTCCAATAAGATCAAAACGATTTTTTTCAGCAAGCACTTCCTGTGTCACTTTTACTTTGACAGTGGCCCCTTGTAGATCTTTATGGTAACTTGTCATCATAACTAAAATGGCCAATAAACATAAAAGACTCTTATATAATCGAGTTATTGTCATCGTTTTATCCTTCATTTCAGATTCTGGTTAGTATAAGATTATTAATTTCAACCCAAGAACTATTTGCGGAACAAAAAACCAAGGTTATCTATTTTTATTTGCCCCTTGGGCGCACTTGTGCTGTGTAGCTTTATAAATATCGAGAAAGCCTTATCCATATCTGCAAAGCCTGGCAAGCTTTGCAGCGTAAATATAAAAAATATGAAATAAATCAGTCTCATTCAGAAAATCTCAAATGCATTAGATCAATTATATACAACTTGGATCATTTTTCAACAAATCTAAATTAATTTTTTGAAATTTACACTGAATACCTGAGAAGCATAATATTTTAGAATCACGCCAAAAAATCACAAAGCACTTAATTTGAATATTTTAACGTAAATTTCACCTATAAAAAGGCCGTGCCTTACAAGGAGAGAATGGCTCAAAATATATCTCTACTATATCAATTATGCAAAATAAGCAAAAATTTGGTTTATTTTTGACAATCCCCTGGCACCATAAACAGCAGTAAGATCGTTTACTACACGTCTTTGGCTAGTTTATGCTAGCATCCAGGGGGATATTTATTGACAATATTTTTTCCAATATAAAACAAGAGCCCTTAATGACTATCAGCAAACTGCTAACGACACAACTGCAATGAAGAAACCTAACCCTCAATGCTGCTAAAGATTCTCGCTCTTAATATTCGGGATAGGGAGCGGTTTTAATGCCTCCCCCCACATCACCCAGAATAATACCCCATGACCTACAATAGCACATTCAAAATCGCACCCTATCCCTTCAGGGCTAACGCATCAAAATCATAAGTCATTGAAAAATAAGCCACAGAGCGCACAGAGGCCTCAGAG
>JADGBV010000171.1 GCA_015231345.1 Planctomycetota bacterium | reverse complement strand
CCTATAAAGAGAAAGTCCTGTCGGCAGCCAGAGCTCTTTTGTGGCAAAAAGTACGCCCTCAAGATTTTCAAACGTGGCCTTCACTTGAAAAGCGGGTTGCCAAACTTGAAGATAAGTACCTGCTGAAATATTCCCGGAAATTAATGGACCTTAGTGTTCGCTTTGCCGATTTATACAAAATCATACGTTCTATTCAGCCACAGCAGAGTGCCCAGTATTATTTGTTGGATTCATGGAATGCGTTGACGAGAGGCTCAAAACCTGAACCGAGCGATTGGGTGAAGAAGGGCTTGGGCTATGTGGAGCGGGAACTTAAATTCTTGTCCGGCATGCTTGAATCTTATAAAAATGATGCCTACGAGTTTGATGAATTATGTCATAAGTGGCGTAAACTAAAAACTCAATTTGAGAGTCTGTCGAGGCAGCCTTGGTATCATCGTTTGTACCCGAATCGTGATCATTGGCTAGACGATACTTTTCCTAAAGAATTTCATGCAAGTGTCGAAGAATACAATCTAGCGAAAAGCAGTTACGAGAAGGCACAAAAAAACATCGATGACCAAACGAAGGCTTTTGCCGCTTCAGAAAAGAAGCTTAGCGATATGCAAATGGATGTGAAGTCCGAGTTAAAAGCGAAGATACGCAATCGCAAAAAGGCTTTATTGGAGAGTTTGTGTGGCAATTACCCGACAACTCAGAGCCGCCTAGAGAATGCTCAGGAATTTATGAAAGCTGTTGCTGAAGTGGACTCAAAATGGCAGAATTTGCATGGCCAAAAGAAAGTTGTCATGTCTTCGGAAAAGGCGGTCGAGAACGATAAACTTCTCGATGTGCTTAAATCTGCTTGGAAGGTCTGAGTTTATGAGCGCAGATGAAAGGGCTCGCCTATCTCTATTTCAGTAAAAACTTGCCGGTTTTGCCCGGCAAGTTAATTGTATTAGCTTCTTAGTAAACTTGCTGAGCGCGGTTAGGGGCTTTTGAATTTTGCGCAGCGCATGAGCCGCAAGTGCGGTTGCCGTAGTGGGCGCTTAAAAATACGATGCCGCATTTGAGGCAGCGTCGTTTCTTTTTAGGGTTGGCTTTTTTAACGAGAGAGTAAAAATATTCATTCTCTTCGATAAGCTCTTCGATATTGGAGTTTGTGTTTTTTGCAATTCCTGGCATAAATATTTCCTCTTAAAATAATAAAGACCCGAAGGTGTATAAATAAAAATACTGTAATAAAATTAAACTACTTCTCTAGAACAATAAAAAAAGCACTGTTAGGTGTTTTGATGTAAAGTAAAACATCTTTGTCTACTCCCTTGGTCGATTTCACCACAGCTAAGCGAAATTCTTCTAGGGAGTTGATGCTTTTGCGGTCTACACTGGCGATAACCATATTAACTTGCAAGCCTGCATTGGCTGCAGGTGAATCAGCTCTAATTTCTGTAATCAGTAGCCCTGAGCTTGTGCGGTAAAGGGCAGCTTCTTCTTCGTTAATCTCACGCAGGCTCATTCCCAATAGACTGGAATCTCGTCCAAAGACATCTAGAGTTCCTAATGTGACCGAGGTCTCTGTACTGCGACCGTTGCGAAAAACCTCCAAGGCGACTTTTTCGCCAGGGGAATTTTGTGAGACAATATTGCGCAAATCGTGGCTGTTGGTGATTTCCTTGTCATTGATTTTGATAATAATATCGCCACTTTCCAAGCCGGCGAGAGCTGCTGGGCTATCGGGTAAGACTTCGTTGATGAAAGCGCCTTTTGTGGAATCATAATCGAATTGAGAGGCAAGGGATTTGCTAATATCGTCAATTTGAACACCCAGAAAGCCTCTTTGAATTTCACCATCATTAATAAGCTGATTGATGATATGAACTGCCATATTGATGGGAATGGTAAACCCTAAGCCTTGGGATCCGCCACTTTGGGAAGCTATCATGGAATTAATTCCAATCACTTCCGAGTCGATATTGCATAGAGGTCCGCCACTATTCCCTTGGTTGATAGAGGCGTCTGTTTGTATGAAATCTTCATAGGCCATGTCGGATGCGCGACGCAGCCCGTGACGACCTTTAGCGCTGATGATTCCAACCGTCACGCTTTGTGAGAAGCCAAGGGGGTTGCCAATGGCAATGGCCCAATCGCCCACTTCAACAGTATCTGAATTGCCGTAAATGGCAGGAATAAGGTCTTTGGCTTCGATTTTAAGCAGAGCAAGGTCCGTTTTGGGATCGTGACCGACTAATTCTGCTTCGTAGCGGCTGTCATCATTCATGACGACTTCGATTTTGCTTGCCCCGTCAATCACGTGAGAATTGGTAATAATATGCCCTGCTTTGTCAAAAATAACCCCAGAACCTGCGCCTTTTTGCGTCGGCATATCCTGAGGGCCAAAATAACGGAAAAAAGGATGGGGGGCGTTTTTTTGACTGCTGTCGACTTCCCAGCTTGTTTCGATTGTCACAACGCTGGGAGTGACTTCTTTGGCGACTTTCCTAAAAGCTGAACTGACTGCTTTGAGGGCAATTATATTTGAATCATCATTCTCATTAGCAATAGCGAAGGGCGTAAATAAAAAGAGGAGCCCTAAAAAACTCCCCCTTGCTAGTGATGAAATGGTGATTTTTCGTGTCATACTATGGATTTCTCTGCTGAGGCTGTCCAATATAAGCTGGGTGAGATGAAAAGCAAGGATTCCTAGTGTCTAGTGACGTGTTTGGTCCAATAATGGACAGGGGTTGCTTCCAAATCTGGATCACTTCGAGGAATGATTTTGAAAATAGTGAAATTGAAATAAAATTATGGATGTACTATAACTCTATTTGTTATCTTGGAACCATGCCTCAGTCAGGAATTACTAATTTTTTCAAATTAATGGATTGGTTAGACTCGGAGCAAGTCAACCCCCTTAGCGGGAAAATGGCTGTTGCTGGAGCGGATCAATCACTGATTACTTCTGTGCAACTTCTCAGCCCCAGCATAGAAAGATTAGGGGTTGATATTACTGAATTCCAGAAATCTCTTCGTCAAGGGGCTCGTGAAATAAGACGGTTGTGGACACAATTTATCCTCCGTGAAGCCAATAAGGTGCTCATGGAAGATTTAAATCGTCTCGTGGAGTTGGCTACGGTTGCCTTTGATAAAAAAGAGGTGAGTGCCGCTGAAGTGAACGGAATCATCAATTTTGTTTTAAGTTTTAATGAAGTGATTCATCAAAAGCATGTGAATAAAAAAGATGTTATCGAAGGGATTTTGATGCGCGGAATCATCAAAAAGAGTAGTTTTTACCAAAAATTAAGCAAAGCGGAAAACTCTTTTGATGCTAAATTAAGCTGGGCCCCTAAGGCAACAGGAAGTGATGATATTTGGCGCCACTTCATGCTGCAAACATGTCGCTTTATGAAACAAGCTGTGATTCACATGGAGCATATTCTCGAGGATGGATCTGGAATACGGAGTCGACTTCAAGAAATCATTGATCGTGACGAATACGAGCAATTCAATCAAATGGAGCGCAGTCGCCTCAATCAAAAGCTGACTGCCGGTGGAGTTTTTGCCTTAGGCCTTGCTGTGCTGCTAGGAGGGCCTTTTCAGTCAACAGATATGGGTGCTGAATCGGGCTCGATTGCAGTGGAGGATAATGCTGCCTTGGAGAAAACTCTTCCTGTACCTCAAGGCATTGAAACTGAAACTCAAGCAACTCCTCAAGCTCCTGTGCACGTAAGTAGTGGAACTGTGGTGGATTTTGGTAATAGCCATAATAACACAAAAGTCCCTTTAAGGTATCAAATAAGCGAAGAAATGCTAAGATCGAAATCCCAAAGCCTTGAAGAAGTTATGATGCAACTTCAATCGGGGGAAATGATATACTCAACTGAGTCTAGAGTTCCTTTGAAATAATTTTTCTTTGTATGTTTACCTAATAAAGAAATTCTTTCTTTATTGGGTATTCTCTGCATATTTATCAGTGTAGGGAAGCAGGTCGGTCTGCTTTCAATTCAGTGTGGTAAACTTTATTGAGAGACCTGCAGGACTTTAACTTTTGCGTTCTGATATTTTTCTAAATCATCTTTGTCTATGTACGCAATGGTGCTAGAGCTTTCTTCGACTTGCTTAATGATACTTTTGCAGTCATTAATAACCTTGGGAGGGGAAGCTCTGCCAGAAAAAATCATCTTATTCCATAGCATACGGTAATTGCTAAGTGAGCGATTAAAATATTTCTTTAAGAATACTTTTTGGGTCTCTTCTGAGGTGTCTAATAGAGTTACGGGAGTATTGCCAATAAAACGTTCTCTGCCCCAATAGAGATCTTTTAGTTTTCTTTTTGAAATATTCTTGATTTTGAGTTCATTGGAAACAATGATGACAATTTCCCCTGCACTTATAGGATTTGCACAAAGCTGTGAAGCAAAGACGATCAATGTGATGGCGAAGAGGCGACTCATATCAAAAATGCCACGTGAGTCGACCTAAAGCATAACCCCAATCTGTTTCAGCGTCACCGTCAAACTTATTGTTGACATCTCGGTAGCCGCGCATGAGGGTTCCTTGCGCTTTGAATAATAAGTTTTGTGTTATATCATAGCGAAAGCCAAGGTTTGTTTCTCGGTAATAATCTGCAGGTAATCCTCCTGGATTGCGTCCATTAGTTGCTTCACCGTAAGAGCCAAAAGCTGAGAGGTTTACTGTGAGTTGACGCTGAATACTTAGGTACCATGCGATAACGTATTTGTTGTAGCTAGGGCTATGGAAAGGGTTAGCTGGGAAGGCTCCTACATCATTAAGCATTTGCCCATAGGATCTGAGTCCCTGCCCATAGCTATAGTCATTGCGGCGTAGTTCATATTCAGCAGCGATTAACCAGTTCTCGTAAGTGTACTCTGCCCCTAAGGTATGCCAAAGCACGTCTATAGAATAGCCATCTTTATCTTTGTCCATTGGCGGCAAGACGCCTGGAAGTGGATTGTCGACTTTAATGTCAAATACACCTTTGTAGCGCAGTAAGGTGTAGTTAAGACGCAAGTTATCAAGAGGGGAATACCAGTTAAGAGCAAGGCCTGAATCATATCCTTATAAATGCCAGATGCCGGCCAAGCTGAAATAGCTATGGCCAGAACAGCACTCATAATACCAAGAAATTCTTTCCGGTCACCAGTGATGTAGCCTTTTACCAAAAAGGCAAAAAGGAAAAAACATAATATGAGGTCGATCATATCATGCGGGCTTTCTCTTAAGCCTCTTTTCTTTCCATGTACCTGGCCAAATATTCTTTGAAAGCCGTATCAGAAATATTATCGTCTAAGCTTTTTCCCATAAGCTCTGTGCCTTCATCCATTTCCAGTCCCGCTTCTACCATGGCCATTGCACGATTCATGCCAATAACACCTCGGTCCAAGTAATCAAGAACTGGCCAATCCACCCCTTGGATCAGTTTCCATTTCTTTTTGATTTGCGTAAGGCTTTGCCCCGTTGCCCTTGCGACAATCTCCAAGATTTGTTGTTCAGTTTTATTGCTGTTCGTCGCACGAATCTGGTCGTAGTGATCAGCAATCTCAATTAGAGAGTCAAAAGGTTTTTTTTTTGTGGCCATGTGGGGCAGCTTATGGGAAATGTTAGATTTTCAAATATATCATTAATTTAGGAAAAAAGGAACTCAATATCCTGTTTATTGAGCTCTTTTACAAATTCCCCATCCTCACTCATTACATTATCAACCATTTCTTTTTTGTGCTTCTGGAGCTCAAGCACCTTCTCTTCAACCGTATCTTTAGTAATTAGGCGATAGGTAAAAACGTTTTTGGTCTGACCAATGCGGTGTGCTCGGTCAACAGCCTGACTTTCAGCAGCAGGGTTCCACCATGGGTCAAATAAGAAGACATAATCGGCAGCTGTGAGGTTAAGCCCAACACCACCAGCTTTTAAGCTGATGAGGAAAACCGATATGCTTGGGTCATTTTGAAATTCATGCACCTTTTCTTCACGACGTTTAATGGGGGTTTGGCCATGAAGATAAGTGAAATTAATCTTTTCTTTACGTAATTCTCGGATCACAATCTCAAGCATTTTTACAAATTGGCTAAAGACCAATATTTTATGACCTTCCGAAATGGCTTCCAGCAGAGAAGTCATCATATAATTCAATTTGGTACTGGGCACTGACAAGTTAGGGTCAATCAAGTTGGGGTGACAAGCAGCCTGGCGCAAACGAAGCAAGCTTTCAATCACTTTCAATTTACTGCCGCCCACACCTTTGGTATCAATATTACTTAGTAGAGACCTGCGGAAGTCGTCCCTCAGAGTGTTATAAAACTCTTGTTGGCGAGGGCCCATTGTACAGTACTGATCCTTCTCCACTTTAGGAGGCAAGTCCGTGAGCACATCTTCTTTGGTTCGACGCAAGATGAAAGGGTAAACGATCTTTTGCAGCTTTTGCAAGCCTTTATTCTCTTTCGACTCTTCCTGTTTCATCAAATAGCTACTGAATTGCTCCCTTGAACCAAGCAATGAAGGGTTCAAAAACTGCATATGACTCCACATTTCTAGCAAGTTATTCTCAATGGGAGTACCCGTGAGTGATAACCTATGCTTACCTTGAAGATTACAGACGGCAGTTGCTGTTTGGCTTTTGTGATTTTTGATGGCCTGAGCTTCATCCAGAATCACATAATGCCATTGCACCTTGGCAAATTCATCAGCTTGTCTTCTTAAAATACCATATGTCGTCAGGAGAATATCAGCCTTAACTCGAGATAAGTTTCCTCTTTGCATCCCGGCATAAGTCGCAATTTTCAAATGAGGAGCGAATTTAGCAAACTCAGCATTCCAGTTGAAAATAAGCGAGGTGGGCAGAACAATGAGGTTCATGTTATTATCTTTATTGGCGACCTCTTCAATCAAACTAGCAATGGCTTGAACTGTTTTTCCTAGCCCCATATCGTCGGCAAGAATTCCACCAAAATTGAATTTCTTCAAGAAGCGTAACCAGGAAAGCCCCGAGCCTTGATAAGAACGCAGATCGGCAATTAAGGTCTCTGGCGGAGGAGCCTCTTCCAGGCCAGCAAAGTCTTCTGTGAGTTTAGAGAGGGCTTTGAGCTCTTTCATGCCTTTATTGGACTTGGCGGTAATATGTTTATCGCCATTGGTCATCATTTGCTGCAAGAGAAGGAACTGGCTTTTGTGAATTTGCATGCCGTCGCCTTCAGTCTTAGCCATATCAAGAAGGTGTTTGTTTTTAGCAATCCACTGCTCTGGAAGCAGGCCGTATTCTCCGCTACTTAAGAGGATATACTTACTGTTACTATTAATGGCTTCGAGCATATCGCTGACAGCCACTTTTTCGCCAGAAAATTCAATATGTCCTTTAACCTCAAACCAATCCACTTTACTTGAAAGTTCAAGCTGGACCCGTGAGTAACTTTTGATTTTACGTTCTTTACCGTAGAGGATAATCCCAATTTCTTCTAAATCCCGAAGAACATCTTGGACATGCTCAACATCGATATGATATTGATGATCCTCTTCCACAAACTGCACTTTCTTATGATCTGACAGAACTTTACGAACTTCATTCTCCACATCAAAACGCCTAGCACAACTATTGCGAGTTCCCCACTGCAAGACCTGAGTCTGAGCTGAGTAGGCAGATATTCTTTGTGGCGGCTCTAAATGATACTCAAACATGAGTTCACCACTTAAGACCAATTCTGTTGTCTCTTTTGATGGCGTGCCACAGGGACCACTGCAAGCAGACGATGAAGACCCTTGGGAAGTTATTTTACGCATTATTGATAGGGGAACTCATAGTGAATTGCAACCTCTCCTTGTTAGAGATAAAAATGAGCTCTCATTGAATGATGTGAGCTTTTTCATTCTGGCTTACCCGCGTGGTTTTTATAGTGGTCCT
>JADGBV010000170.1 GCA_015231345.1 Planctomycetota bacterium | reverse complement strand
GTTATATCCGTAAGAATAGCCACAAAAGAACGCAAAGAACACAAAAAATTAGTCATTTCTCTGTGTTCCTTGCGTTCTTTTGTGGCTAATATTTTCGATAACGCTATTATTACTGAGTCCGTGGCCACATAAAAATAGTGAAACTCTAAATTAGTCCCTATCCATAAATTCCTGCATCACCTTCATCTTTTCCTCTCCTCCCCACTGGTTAACCCATGGGTCCGAGGTCTCTCTTTGCAGCTCACGGGTACGATCTTTCATTTTACTCAAAACGGCACCGTACTCCGGGTTATTTATCAGGTTATTCAATTCCATTGGGTCCTTATCCAGGTTATAAAGTTCATGGCGTGAGCGCTTGATAAAGACTTGTATCGGTTTACCGCCGATCACCTGAGAAAACTCTTTACCTTTACCCTGGTAGCCTTTGGCATCGAAGTACTTCAAAACAAAAGGCTGAGGAAGGAGGTGGTTAATGTTGTAATAGTACTTGAATTTTCCCTGACGCAGTGAACGCATGGGGTTGTACCAATCTAGTTGATGAAATGAATGAGAGAGAAAAGCCTCATCCCAGCCCTCTTTCGGCTCAGCATTCAATACGGGCATCATTGATTTGCCATGGTTCATATAGGCAACTTTTTTGGAATCATCGGGTTCTTCACCGGCCTCTACTGGTTTCAGAGCATATCCTTTGCCTGGGGTGATACCGCAGTAATCGAGTATGGTCGGAACAATATTCACATGGGATGTCACGGATTCTGTCACCTCTCCTATTCGTTTTGTTCCTGGTGCTCGAATAATCATGGGCACATTAGAACCCGGTTGGTAGAGTGTTGTTTTGGCACCAGGAAAGGGAGGTCCGTTATCACTGGTAAAAATGATTATGGTATCCTCGTAGAGTCCTTTCTCTTTCAGGATTTTCACTAAACGCCCCACACCCTGATCAACACGATTGACGGCCTGGTAGTATTCTGCATATTCAAAACGGCTTCTCGGTTCATCGTTGAGCCACCAAGGGCATTCGACTTTCTTTGGGTCGTAAGTGGTACGTTTAGTTGGCTTATAGGGATTAGGCTTTTCATTAATATTGTCGAAAGGATCACGCTTTCTCTTTTTGGGAGGACCATGATGAGGGTCATATGGGCAGTAATAGACAAAGAAAGGCTTCTTTGACGATTCCCCAATCCAATCTCCCACGGCATTGGCCATTTTGACGGTATTGCGATTTCGATTGAATTTCTTTGGATCCTCCTCGCTCAGGTAATTGTCAAAGTGATAAACCTGTTTTGGCGCTAGATGATACTTTCCTACATGGACCGTTCGATATCCAGCTTCTTTCATTAAGAGCGGTAAGGAACGTACGGACTCATAAGTGGAAAAGTGAAACCAACTGTGTGAATGACCATAGTGGCCAGTGGCATGATTGTAAAGACCCGTCAATATCACAGAACGACTGGCGCTGCACGATGACGAGGTGCAATAGGAGTTAGTGAAACGTACCCCCTCCTGAGCCAAACGGTCAATGGCTGGAGTCTGTGCCATGGTATCTCCATAGCAACCTTGCTGAAAGCCTAAATCATCGGCTACGATCAGCACCACATTTTTGGCCTTTGCCTCAATTGGGGACGCCCCGAGTAATGCAACACCTATCAATAGGCACAATGTTTTATATTGGTTCATCATTAATCTCCCTCTTACTTTACCTTTTTTTATCAATGGAACTATACCCTTCCATGAGAAGTAGATCTCCGGAGCGATAATACTTTATGGTCATTCCTAATATTACCATGGGATTGTTATGTTTAAAGAGTTGTAGCGAAATTATCTTTTGCGCCCTTCTTTCGATGTTCGTCGCTTCTTGTCGGCATTTGAGTCGGATTTCAAAGAGTGATCTTCCCATTTTATTTTCTTTCCCTGCAAGTGATGATCCATAAACCGGGAAACTAGCTCAAAGGCATCCTTCCCAAAACCATGACCATGCCCCCCTCCATCTATCGTAATCAATGTATTTTCCACGCCAACTTGAGTCAATGCCTCCTGTAGTCTTTGCGATTGTTTATAAGGAACCAGTGGATCTTCCGAACCGTGTACGATGAGGAAGGGCGGATGATTTTTTCTGATATGGGTGATTGGACTCGCAGATATGGCCTTGTTTTTGTTTTCATAAACGTGCCCTCCCAAGAGTTGGGATTCAGCTGATTTAGATGAGAGGTGTTTGTGATTTTTTGCTTCTCCTTCTGCATCGTCATCCATGGAAAGAAAATAGGACGGTCCATAAAAGTCTACCACGCAGGTCACATGGCTTGATGTTTTGGGGTGTGGCCCAAGGTTTCCATCCATGGCTTTTATACCGTCGCTTGTTCCCAGCATGGATGACAGATGCCACCGGCAGAAGCCCCCCAGACTCCAATCCGATCTGGATCAATGCCATATTTCTCAGCATTGACTCGAATCCATCGGATGGCCGCTTTACAGTCATGCACCTGAGCCGGCCATTTCACTTCACCACTCAAGCGATAAGCTATGGAAGCTGCTATGTATTGACCACTGTCCGCAAAATTTGCAACCATGGATAACTTGGGAGTTTTATTGCCTTTTCTCCACCCTCCTCCATGTATATAAACCACGATTGGTAGAGGGCGATCTGCTCTTTGTTTTGGAACAAGCAAGTCAAGCATCTGACGGGGGTTATCCGTACCGGCATAGGGTATATTCCTTATATGTTTTATGCCCTCTGGAAATGACACTCTCCGTCCTCCCTTCTGTCCAGGTTCTGCAAAAGCGGTCAACATAATAACCACCAAGGAAATGATTGCCTTCCACTGAGGCTTAGTGTTAAAGATCTTCATATTCATACCTATTTATTAGTGAACATATGTAATCTGCTTGTATTAGAGTTACACGAAATAAAGCCAAACCTTTAAACAGGAGGATACCTTTTTTCTTAGATGATTTGCATTTACCATATATAAACCTTTACTTTTCAAGAGAATCATATCAAAAGTCAAAAAATCACCATACTTTTTCTCCCTAATCATATCATCAGTTCGTAATATTAAAAGTGATTGAAATTTTCTAAAACAGAATACTATATTAGTAAAGTAACGGATCTGAGGAAAGCAACGATATTCATCATGGAGCAACACTGGCAAACTCAGTATACTATCATCCGCCGGGCCACTCTCCAGACTGACGAAAGAGCCTGGGATGATTTTTTTAAGTGTTACCAGGGCTACGTGTCGACCATTATCCATAAGCAACAGCCTAGAAGGCCAGATCATGAAGATATCGTTCAGACCGTTTTGGTTAAGATTTTCAAAAACCTTTCAAAGTTTGAACCGGGTGGACCAGCCAAGTTTCGCACTTGGTTGTATACACTGATCCGTAATGCATTTATTGATTATTTACGCGTTCACGACAAAAACAAAACGGTGGATGTCTGTGACAGTGAAGGGAATCTTCCTCAAAGCCTGATCCCACAAACCGAACCGGAAATTGAGAAAATTGCCGAAGATGAATGGAGGGCCCATATATCTAATCTAGCCCTAAAGGCTGCTGAAGAACATTTTTCCGGCAAGGCTGTGATGGTGTTCAAAATGTCCGCTGAAGGGGTGGACGTCGATACCATTGCTAATGATCTAGGCATCAATAAAAGAACCGTCTACACCTTGAAGAATCGGGTTAAAACCTTTTTAATCAAACAGATAAATGAATTATGTCATGATCTTGAATTATGACAATGATTATTAAGCAGTCCAACGTTTTTTGTCTTTGCCAGAGCATTGTTTACATATACAGAATATCTCCCTCCTCGGTTTCGTTAATCAGTTTCAGTTCACTTAATGACCACATTTTTAACAAAAGGCTTCACATCCAACTTTAGCCCCTGTTTATTGCTTATCTTTTTGCCCTTGATCTTGATATTTTCAAAAACGACATTTTCCACCGTATGATCCTTATCATAACCTTTCAGCGCAGATGAGCGAAACACATGGGAAGATATATTTTTGAACGTGACATCGCGAACACGACCTCGATACTCTGCTGTATTCGGAGTACGAGTCCAACGCTTGTTGTAGACAACCTGAACTTTCATTAAACGCGAACGTTTATTCCTCATCCGCTCCACCCGGATGTTGTTAAAAGTGATATCGCTGATGAAGGCGTTATCATGTGCAGATATACCCATGGCCCCCCCAAGGCAGCCCGGGCTATTAAAATTGATAATATCAATGTTATCAAAACTGATATTCTTGAAGTATTGCCCCCTCGTTTCACCACCGACGATAAGTGGATGGTTAGCCTCATCATTCCACACCGTTAGATTCGCATAGAGATGATTCTTATTAGCACCATTGTCCCCAAAGGACTTAACCGTAATAGAGTCATCTGCCGATCGTATGAACGAATCTTTGACCACAACATCCTCGCAACCGTTGATATCAATTCCGTCACAGTTTTGACCTGACCCAATCATCTTGAAGTTCTGATAGGTCAGTCCCTTAGAATAACTCAAGGTATTAGGCCAACCTCGACTCGACTTCAAATAAGTAATTCCATCAACCAGTACATTATTGCATCTATCAAAAATGATACCCCGATGTGACTCGACCACCTGATCGGGGTCTCCAGTATTACCACCAAGTGAGCTAAATTCTGGGCCGATCATCGAAATGATCCCCCTACCCCGTATGGTAACATCATTTATATTTTTAGCCAAAATTCGTATACCGGGAAACTTTTCAAAAATCCCTTTGTGCCCTTTTTGAGAAGGACGATCTGAAAAATCTTCATCGAAAAGAACATATGCTCCTGCAGCAAGATATAAGGTCTGATTATTTTTAAGTACAATAGGCTCTTTCACAAGGTGATACCCCGGTCCAAAATAGATGACGTTCTTGGCGGGACCAAGAATGGGGGATTCTTCTGGCTGGTCTGCAAAAAAGTGAATATTATCATAAAGGCCGCCATCAATCTCAATGCTCACATAGCTAGGTTTTTTCATGGCGAACTCAACCCTATTGGATTTTATTTTTTTAGCTTTTATTTTCAAATTCAAGGGTCTAATCACCACTTGGCCTATATTTCCTCTGATCTTGGTAATTCTCACATCAATGGCACCATCGGTTTCCAATAATGCCAACGCAGCATCGGATTGAGCAAAAGTTTCACTACGCACTTTAGCTTTGTATGCCGGTAGCTTCATCCACTTAGATGAATCACGTAATTTTACCTGAATGTCGTAAGACTTATTCTCAAGACTTGCTTTTGCAATGGGCTGAATATTCAACACCCCGGCATCAACTTCCAATGCCAAAAACCCAAGTAAATTAAGGGCACATAATGTTATAACCCAAGCAAGGCGATAAATATAACTAAACATGGTTAAAACCTCTTAAAGACATAATATCTTTCACGAAGGTGCAATGCGTTTCTCAACACTTGGAAAAATACCAATGAAATTACTGAGTGCTGTTTAGAACCCCTTACGCCCTTCGTATCAGATAACAGTATTCTATTTTCATTAGAAAAAAATCATGAATAAATTAATTAATTAATTATTGGAGACAGCAGCTAATACCCCCTTTCCATCGGCTAAAGACGATCAATATCGGCATAGCCCTGCCGTATTTTGCACTAGTGCCATCTTTGCCCTTTTTCCCATATTTCCCCTGCACATATTTCAAAGGATGCCTAGGAAAGGGTCGTCCTCAGTCCTATAGGTGATCCCAAGCGGACTTAAGTTCGTGCACTTCCATAGACTGAACGTTCAGGTTCCCTTCAATAGAAATCGAGCGGTTATCAGGTTTAGGCACCACAACAAAGCTACCCGCAGCACTACCATCATTGACAAAAATCTCCAAGGAAGCTCGGTCGATTAGAACTCGAAGCTTAACCACGCCATCCATAAGCGGCGCAGGGATCTGACTCAGAGCCTTGCCGGGATAGGGCCTATCCTTTTTTTTCCATCCTTTTTTCTCACCTTCATAACGTTCCGTATTCTCGAAATTGATCTGTTGACTGGCCATATCGTAGTCGATGGTGATGCCTCGAATACTAAAGCTAGCATTACCCTTGGGTGAAAATGCGATACTGAGGTCGATAAGTTCAGGAGTGATATCTTTCAACTTGGCATTGATCTGCGACGGAGTTCCTGATCCGAGTTTATGGGATTGGCTATAAAGGCCTTGTATTTCCTTGACGGGCATGCGGTATACGCGAAGGCCCTTGGGCGTATTGCGAAGGGTGATCTCGGCAGGAATAGACATCTGTTGAGTAAAGGGCATTCCAGCTTCAAGAAAGGGGCGATAGCCGCCTGCCTTGCTGCGCAACCAACCCACGTGGACCACGCGATTTTTGGGAGCCTGGTTAAAGGCTTGAGCTGCATAGTAAGCATCGCCATACTCAAACTTAAGTGGGTTGTCATTTTCATCGACGGCTCCAAATCCTTTCCAGGATTTTCCATCGAACTCACCCACTTCGTACCGGGTGTTAGCATCGGCAATAACCCATTTTTTGTTATTGGGGTCACCGTCCACGGCGAGTTCATACATATCGATACATTCGGCAGATTTATTCGGGAGGTCGAACATCTTATCCCAGTGAATCAGATCAGTGGATTTCCAAAGTCTTACGGCACGTTCCTTGCCACCTATCATCATGATAGTAACATAGAATTTTCCTGGTGCATAGTAAAAAATACGGGGGTCCCGTTGCCCTCCTACACCGTCGACCTGGAAAGGGATAATAGCCTTGCCACCATTAAGCACGGACCAAGTGCGGCCTTTATCTGTACTATAAGCTCCGCCCTGGAAAAACGCAGTTTTCTTATCGGCGCCACGGTGAGTTGCCGTATATAGTGCAAAGAGGGTTTTGATATCGCCCTTTTGTTTGCCCAAAATGTTATCCACGTCCACCACAGCCGAGCCGGACCAGATGGAGTGCTCCCTACCCTTATCCCAGAGTACATTAGAATAAGGATTGATAGCGTGAGGAAGTTGGGTCCAGTGCATAAGGTCAGTACTTACAGCATTCCCCCATGACTTCATGCCTGTATTGTTAACCAGAGCATTGTGCTGAAAAAGCATATGCCACTCTCCATCAGAATAGACCATACCGTTTGGGTCGTTTAGCCAATTCTTGCGTGATGTAAAATGGAATTGAGGCCTAAGGACCTGGTCGTAGCCGATGTCTTGGTACTTTGGAAATGACGAGTATTGGTCATTCTTATTACCAGGGGTGTCGGGGGCTAATCCTGCCCATAATGCGGAACCGATAAAGGTATTCAGGGCCAAGCCCAAAATTGCGATCTGTTTTTTCATCATAAACTCCAGTTAATAAGTGATATTATTTGGCCATCCAGGCACTTACACTAGGGAGACCCTTAGCCTTCACTTGATCTACGGTAATAAAGGGACTTGGGTCGGGCATTTTTGCGTGAGGACGAGCCTCAGCCTGCAGTTGATCATTCCACTGAGTTTTCCTCTTCAACATCTTGGCTAGTCGATCAGGCTCTTCTTTGGAGAGGCTCTTAGTCTCGCCGATGTCCGACTCCAAATTATATAGTTGCCAGCCCACCTTATTGTTGACTTTCGCCCGCAATACTTTCCAAGGGCCTTCTCGCCATCCATCCATCTTGTAGGGAACAAAGTCGTGAGGTGATTTTGCCGTTGTGGGTGAAGTGAAAAGATCGCTGATGTTAAGGCCATCAATTTTGAGTTCAGGCAACTCGCCGGAACACCACTGAGCAAAGGTGGGAAAAAAGTCAGTTGTTATACCGAACTCATGACAGACCGTGCCTGCGGGAATCGCCTCTGGCCAGCGCACCACCACGGGAGTCCTCATATGCCCCTCGTAAGCTGTCCCCATCTTATTGCCATTCAGCGGTTGGATTTCAGAACACGGCAGACCACCGTTGTCCGACAGAAACATAACCA
>JADGBV010000016.1 GCA_015231345.1 Planctomycetota bacterium | reverse complement strand
GTACGGGTAAAATATCTAGCATCTCATCTTCTGGGCAGAATGTCAAAAAAAATATCCGAGGACTGGAACTCTCTATACAACCACCCGATCCATTTGTTAGAAACGTACATAGAACCCGAAAGGTTCAGAGGGAGCTGTTACAAGGCTGCTAATTGGAAAATGGTAGGCATAACAAAAGGGCAAGGGCTTCGTGCTAAAAAGAATACTCAAAATAGATCTACGAAAGAAATGTACTTATGCCCATGCTCAAAAAATCATATCGAACATCTATGCCATCTACCTGAATAGTTACCATATTATTAAAATTATTTTAACTTTCATATTCCCCCACCTATTAATATACAAAGCCTGCATTAGCACCAGACTGTAGCATAATCACATGATGACAAGCAGATGTTTTTGGGGCAGCAGCAGTTCGCAGCATCGGAACGACAATTTCACCTGTTTCATCAAAATCATTTACCTCCAATACAATACGTGTGCTTCCATCTTCAAAAAGAACGCCACTTAGAAATATATCGACTTGCAGGGATACATCAGGCACAACGGGACTCACGACAAAGTGTCGGTCCAACAAGACCGTACCGTCCTCCATCACCTCTTTTAACAATAAAAGAGTTGATCCAGCACCGTATACTTTCACACCTTGAAGAGGAATAGTGCCTACAATAGGTCCATTTTCCCCTATACGATAAGCTATGACCCTTGGTTCATTGGCATCTGCTCTAATGATAAGCTCACGATCACTTTCACTTTTTCCTTCAACATAGACTTCCAGTAATCTTGGATCAGCATCAAGTTCCAAACCAACCGTACTCTCCGCCAATTGATAGCTCCTCTTACTCCCCTTAACACATGCAATTGGGCTATCTGGTCCTTGAAAATCATAAACAACAACAAATACTTGCGAACTTTGTCTTTGCCCTTCAGTTCCATAATATTCTGCTTGGATAACAATCTCGCCAGCAGACGAAAAGGTATAAGGTTTTCTTTCTAAGAAATCCACTGAGACTATATCGTCGCCAATCATAATATTCGTAGAACCTGAATTCATTCCTTCTGGCTGAGAAGTCAGAAGTAAAGAATCGCCAATTCTAAGATTAATCACAGAGTTATTAGCAAAGACATCTGTATTGCTCCATTCAATACTGCAGGAATCTTTATAGACCCCATTCTCAAAAGAAACATCCACCTCGGTTACCTCATTAGCTTGCAATGGAATATTAGCGTAATACATTTCCCCTGGTCCAGCAAAAGACTGAATCCCATCATTCAGAGACATTAGGTGCTGATAAGAAACACGCCCCTCTATAAACGCAGGAGAAACAGCACTTTTCACGATATCTAACAAATTCGATTTAGCTTGAGTACGTTTCTCTACCCAATCTTTGATTCCATTATTATCCGAATCTTCACCTTGAAAAGAGCATAATTGCACAGAGTCAATGGTTAACTGTTTTCCATAAATTCCATTGTCCCACTGTACTGAGATCACATGTTCCCCTTCTAACGAATAGGGAAGAAGAAAATGAAGCACACCTAACTCACTTTGATTTGCCTTGAGAATTTGTCTGCCAACTTCTTCTTGATCTAGGTGGATGCGTATATCGAAATCTTTTATCGCAGACCCATGATAACTTTTTGCGAGTACTTTTAAGCAATAAGCATCATCTTCAGGGAAATCAAACACATAAGAAAGGGTGCCACATTCACTTGTAGATATAATACTTTTTTGATTCTTCGTCCAACCACCAACTGCAGTTGTATACGCAATAGCATCCTTCTGAGCTACTAAATTTTCAACGCCAAAATCATCAGAAAGTGCGTCGGAAGCGAAAACTACTGATTCGATAAAATCATCATATCCATCACCATCAGTATCTTTCTCTAAAGCATTTGTTTGATAGGTGAGTATTTCTTCTCCATCTGTAAGACCGTCGCCATCACTATCAGCGACATTCCACTGGGTCAGATAAACGTTTTTTTCCATTAGATCACTTACGCCGTCGCCGTCGTAATCGACATCATCTGCGATAATTTTGTGTTTTTCCGGTGAATAAAGAAGAGCTGTCATTGGTACTAATTCACGAGAGAAATTATCAGAAGCCCATTCCAGAGTCAGCTTACCATTTCGACTAGCGTAATAATCGATTTCAATATTGCTATATCCTGCCTGCAGCTCAGTAACGGTAAACTCTTCCGATTTCCCCAATCTTTTATTTATTATTTCTTCTCCATTAATTTTCAGGATTGCCAAGTTATGCCAGTGAGTACCAACATAGAAACTGTAAAAACCGTCAGTTGGGATATGGATGTAACCAGTGAATTGTGAGCCTACATGACGCGAGAGTTCACTTGCAAGAAAATTCTGATTATTAGGAATATCGAATTGAATTGTTTCCACAACTGACGCCTTGTAATATGGAAAGTTAGCATAACTCGGCATTTTTTCTATGTCATAACGCCAGTCATCCTTGAGAGCAACATTTTTGTAGTATTTTACAGATAAACCGGATTGAATCATTTCGGGGGCATCAGCATCAATACGAATTTCAGTTTGAGTTACAGTACTAGGGGATAGCTCTGGGGTGATTGCAATAGAGAATACCTGAACGCTTGAATCCAAAGCAAAGGTTTCTGAGGCTACGGCTGAGCTACCCGTTGGCATACTTGAATCTGTTGTGTAATGGATAACAGATGTCGGACTAACACTTTCTATGCTTACTTGAACTTCATCAGGAGAAACTGCTAATGTTTTGGGTGCGATTACTGGAGGAGCTGGAGAATTATAAAACACTAGATAGGAGCATTTTTCAGCTATGTGCCATCGATCATCATCTCTATATTGATCCTCATCAATAAATAAGCTTACAGAGCTGTCTGTCAGTGAATCTGAATTAATTACAGCCCAGCCTCCATCATGACTATAGCGAGATGCCATAGAGACAACACAATTCGTTACATCCCTAACTCCATGGTATTCATACTTTGTTGGTACACTAGAGTATCCCAGTATTGATTTAGAGCTAACCTCGGCTTTGACTCCTTTGCCGTTTAAGGTATAAAAACCGGATTCAATCACTATATACCCTACCTCTTCATCTGCTCTGCTGACATTAGAATCTTCCCCACAATGCTTACCTACAATTAAACCATCTTGCGAAGCAGAGTCATTTCCATCCAGCCCACTTGACCAAAACACAGAAAAAGCTTCATCATTTAAGCTCATAACCTGTCCTAACACAACTGGCGAATCATAATTATTTGCATATATTTTGGGCTCACCATTCCAGGAATGTCGGTGATCTGTAATTTGACTTGTAAATTTCACAGATTCCATTTTAACACCATGAAGTTCATGTGTATAAACTCCTTCTTCAACAACAATATAGTTTGCCGAAATCAGTTCTTCATTGCCTTCATTAGTAGAACATCTTTGCGCCGAGATATCAAATGACATACTAGTAACATTTTTAATCCTTATCACATTGGGACTTAATGGTTTTTTATACATAGGAGTTGCTATTATTACAGGTGAGTTGTAATTATTCTCTAATGAAATTGTTATCCACTCATCTGATGGTACTTCATCAACAGAACCAGCTTCCCATTTTACAGATTCATAAGAGAAACCCCAATGACTTAATAGACTAAACAGCAAGCTTGCTACTGCCATAAATGTTTTTCGATTATTCATTCTTCTCCTTAAAATTTATAATTAACATTAGATCTCCTTGTATAGTTATAAATTATTGGTCAACAGAACAATGACAGTTATTTTTATATACTTTTCGTGCTTTTTACATATTTTCTTGTGATATTCACATATTAATCTTTCAGCGTAAGCAACCTCCTTTTAGAAGGCAGCATAATCTTGATAATAATATTTACCCAGAGAATATTCTATATAACCTGAATTCCCACAGACACAGAGCATTATCTTTATTCACTAAGCATATACAACCACTAACTATATGAGTTAAGAAAAAAACATATAGCGAGGTCAATAGAGTAGCTGGGGATGCCTGCCATCAGACCCAACAAGGACAGTATATTTCTTATATTATTGGACATTGTGGATGAACCGCAGGATTTCCACAAGAAATAGGAGGCGGATCTGCAAAAGCTAAATATGAGGAAGCCGAAGTTCCAAAGATGTTCATATCCGAAACCAATATTAACAAATTCTTACCAAAAGCCTTTCGCCAAAATACCGTTTGGAAATGGCGATCTCAGTACTGTTGATGAAGTCCAGAATACAGCAGAGGATCTTTACCGAAACATCGACGATACAGAGGAATGGAGCCGGATGAGAACCATTATATTAAAACAAAGCAAGGTTAGCCTGAGTGAACAGATTGACGATGAATATGTTATTTCATGTCGTTTACTAACTTTAAATACTCTAGAGCATTTTCCTTTGGGACGTTCGCAAACTTTGCTACGGGCAAAGTAGCTTCAGCTGTTAAGTTGGCATGATAGATTCTCTTAAAGATCATCATTGCATTGATGAGTGATCCATGAGCACTAGCGTGATACCGGTCTTTTGAATATAGGTGTTTTGAAAAATTCAATTTCTGCCATAGTAGTCCACATGGTGCGATATCACAAGACTGGTCCCTGAAAACTTTATTGAGGTGGTTTCTGAGCAAGCTGTAGTGGTGGATCAAGTCATTCTGGAAATCGTTAGGGGTTTTGAACATGTTAGGGTAGTATTTGGGTAGGCTTTCATGACGTGCCCAAGTTTGGTAAAGAATGGTCCTCATGTTTGAGTTGAGAGATTTTCCCTTTGCAACCAATTCTTCGGCATAACGAAGTGTGAGATCAAAGCGACCCACTTTAGGAATGGATAGAGGACGTGTGCTATATTCTTGTAAGACCATGACGTCCCATTGGATGGGTTTCTCATATTTATTGAAAACTTGATCTGCGGGTTTATCGATGAGGATTGAGTGTTCTTTCATGTGAAACTCTAACGATTTGCCACCTTTGAGGGCACGCTCAACATTTGGTGCTGGAATGCCCATGCCCTCGGCCATTCTAGTGACCAATCCAGGTATGCCCCCGATGACCTTTTTGACTTGGTTATCTCCGCTGCCAAGGGTGAAGCTATTGCCGAAAAAGATGATGTTGAGTGGCCTTGTCTTGTCTGTAGCGTGCAGAGAGCCAACAATGACAATGATGATTAATAGAGATAGGAGTTTTTTTCTAATCATGATTTGAGAGGGTTAAAATCCAGTGAGGTGGTTTATTTGATTGCACTTAGAGAAGTTCTCAGCCTTTTCTCAAGCAACTTTTTATAATAGTTGTTCTCAAGTTTCGACGTCCAATAAGGATGCTAGTCTTTTATACTAGTATATATAAGTAGGATTCTATTTCAATAGCAATTAGCAAGCTCCACTAGTTCCGTAAGACAATGGGAAAGAGGGAAAAAATCCAGATAAAGCCTACAGGTTACTTATGCAAATGGCTGAAAGGAGCGGTCTTTCTGGACTTCAACGAGGATGAGGCTTAGCCACCTAGCAAGCTTGAGGCGCTAGTTTTAAACCGTTTAGCTACATAAGCCTTGGCCAGCAAAACCTCAATTTCGGTTCGGTGCTGATCAAGCTTACTTTTTCCGGATCCAACCGGACGACCCTAGATTTCCCCCTTAGCTCGCCTAGCAGCAAACACCATTATCATTCTTTGCGAGATAACTCTCTCAATCTCTGAAGCCATACCATAGACCATGGCCTAATCCTTTGGCTACGCCCAACCACAAAACCAGCATCGCCAAAACCGGAACAACCTAATCAGCAGCAATCACCTCTTCACCCTCACCTTCCTCGCCCATCTGCATATCATACAGATCCCGGTAAATACGACAATCCTCATACACCTTCGCATGCTCACCATCAGCAATAATATGCCCCTGATTAAAGACAAGAATGCGACTGGCAAACCCAATGGTGCTAAATCTATGAGCAATAATAAATGCCGTTTTGCCCTTCAGCAGCTCCTCGAGGGCCTTTTGAATCACGGCTTCGCTTTCCGAATCCAAAGCCGAAGTAGCTTCGTCTAGAATCAATATGGGAGCATCTCTAAGAAAAGCACGCGCTAAGGCGATACGCTGTTTCTGTCCCCCGGAAAGACGAGTCCCCTTTTCGCCCACTTTGGTTTCGTAACCTTCATCTAGCTCCATAATAAAATTATGAGCATAAGCTTTTTGGGCCGCAAGCTCAATTTCCTCGCGACTAGCACCAGGGCGGCCGACAAGTATATTACCGGCAACAGTATCGTTAAAAAGAATGCTATCCTGAGAGACAATGGCGAAGCGATTGCGTAGGTCATGTTTTCGGAATTGCCCTAGAGGAATGTCGCCCACTTTGACTTCTCCTGCTGTAGGGTCATAAAAGCGAGGCAGTAAATGGGCAAATGTGGATTTGCCGGCGCCACTTGGGCCAACCAAGGCCACGATCTCGCCTGGTTTTATGGTGAGGTTACAGTCTCGTAGGACAGGTGTATCGTCATAGGCAAACTCCACTCCAGAAAAACTAATATCAGCTTGCGCAGGAACGTCCTTTGGCTCTTCTGGGTCTGGCAAAGTATCAGGAGTATTCAGGATTGCTTCTAAACGGTCTAATGAAGCAAAACCATTATGAATTTCATTTATGGCATTACCGATTTTTTTAATGGGCTCATAAGCAAAGTGCAAAGCAAATAATAGCGGGACAATCTCGTCAAAACGCATATCATTAATACCGACATAAGCTATAGCCGCACCAACGCCACATGCACCAATAAATTCATTGGTGGGAGAAAGTATATTCATGTATTTAACCACTTTCATATTGCGGTTAAAGAGCTCACGGCTTTCTCCTTGGAAACGCTTCACTTCAGATTTCTGCATATTAAAAGCACGAATTTCCCTTGGCGCCTGAAGACTATCGGACACACTCGCCGTCATATCTCCCGTAGCCTCTTGAAAAAGTGTAGCTTTCTTAAGAAGTCGACGGCTCACAATACGCACAGGCAACATACACATGGGAACCAAAGCCAATAGTATGAGGATGAATATAATTTCATTTTGTTCGTACGATAGGTATATGAGAGCTACCACACCCCCAACTAACTGAAGAGGCTGTTTCACTAAATCATTAGAAACGTTGACCACAACAACTCTCACTTGATTGGCATCAACCATGAGACGACTTAGCAAATCACCACTCTTCTGTTTTTGAAAGTAAGCCAAAGGCAGCGACTGCAGTTTTTCAAAAACCATAACACGTATACCCTCTAATACTCTGACCCCGCAAAAATTCACCAGATAAGTATTAGCATAGCCACTAAGCCCTTTTATGCCCATCATAAAAGGCAACCAGGCAGCAGCGATAATTAAGGTCCAAATTCCTCTTTCGGCCGAGTTTCCACTAAAAAGAACAGGTAGGATTTTGTGCAATAAAAATGGCAGCCCAAAACCGCTCGTTGCTGCATACACGACAGCACATAAAATAGCCAAAATAAAAGGCTTTTTATTATCCTTGAGAAGAGCGTAATATGGCAGAAATCGTTTCATAACATGGTGTAAGTTAAACACAAAAACCAATCGTCATGGTCTCTGCGCAGTTAACGCGTTATATGATTGATGACGATGAGTGCAGCACCCAAAAAAATAAGCCTATGGCTAATTAAGCAGCGTCGACTTCTTTTAAAATCTCACCCAAAAGAGGGGATTCGAAAGATTCTGCTGGAGCAAGCTCATCGATTTCTCCTTTATTTTGAGAAAGAACTTCATCAAGAAGTAGCTTAACTCCCTCTAGCTCTTCGAGGCTAAGTGCAGAAAAAGCAGCTTTCATGTCCTCGTCACCGGGGTAGTAAGTCGTTTCTGCTATTTCAAAAATCACTTCGTGATCCACCGAAATGGGCAGTATATGACGTTTAAAAACTCTAAGAAGAATGCGTTTACGCGTCTCTTCGCGCATTTCCATAATGCCAGCAAGATAATCGTCTAAATCGCTATCTTCAAAGTCATTCAAAAAAGAATGTTCCAAACTTCCCGTTCTAGAAAATATTTTATTGAGAAAAGCCTGTAGGACTTTTCTTTTATATTCGCCATCAACTAAAGCTTCAAAAAAGACAGCCAAGCGATCGGGAGAAACCAAGCGGATCTCATTCCAATCCACATACTCAACCAATAGTTTATCCTTTACGCCTTGAATCATAGAGTCATCTTCTTCTCTCTCGGAAAGAATATTATCGATGATCTGCTCGAGCAAATTAGCGGTTGATTCGTAAAGCGACACCCTAGGTGCCCGTTCAATTAGAGCTTTGAGAAAAAGAGAGTCTCTCTTTTTACTTTTTGTTGCATTCATAAACTGCTTGAAACTTTGTCAAAAAAGGCATCAATGGCTTTATTCCCTTCTTTAGAAGGAATTTTCTCGTTGGCTTGGCCAACTTTTTCAATGATTAGTTTGATGCGCTCAACATTATCATTTTCTAGAATATAAGCCTGTATGTAATTCCAGCGGGAAAGCTCCCACTTTTTCTCTTGAAAGTAGCAATCCCCCAGCTTGAGGTAGGTATCAGCTGTGGCCTGCTCACGAGCTTCTTTGAGTATTTTTTCGAAAAATTTAATACCCGCTCGGTAGTTTTTCTCGTGATATATCAATATGGTGGATTCAATCTCTAAGGCTTTATCTTTCACGCTAGAAAAGTCTGCCTCATAATTGAGAACGGTGTCTTTAAGTAAACGTTTCGCCTCTGTATATTTTTTGCTCAGAGACAATGCCAAACACTTATCTAAGTCCATATTCATTTTAATTTTCTTAGACAAAGGAAGTTTGAGTAATTCGTCTACCAAAGTTAAAGCTTTGCTTCCTTCACCAGCCTCCACGAGAAAGCTGACATATTTAATCATATTCATCACCCAAGAATGAGTCTTACGATTTGCTTTAATTTTCTCAAATGATTTCTTAGCTGCATCTTTGTTACCTAAAGCCAAATAGCAAGTGAGGAGTTTGTCTTCTAAGTAGTTCTTATAAGTAACGGTTCCCCTAAATGGTTTCTTATCTGGGGTCTTTTCATCCATACTCTTCTTTAACATCTTGAGAGCACTTCCCCATTCACCTTTAGCCATTAAGTTGAGGCCAGTCTCGTAGGATACAGGAACGTCTTCATAAAGAATGTCAAAAAGAGACCATGCGTTGGCATCTTGTCCGTCATCACCTTCAAACTGCCCGTAGGTTAATTTCTTACCATCATCCTTGTGGACAAAAATAGGCATTTCGTCTTCTTTGAACCTGAGGATATCAATATAATCACTCAGCTTTCTAGCGATTCTTGCCTTTGGGTAATCCTCTGCAATTAAAGCAGGACAAACAAGTAAAACGAAAAGGAAAAAGGAGAGGATCTTCTTCATAAAATGCCCCAGCGAAAAAACTTAATAAAATTGCGCCTAAGCGCAGCTAGATTACTCAGAGAATACAGCCTTGGCTGAATCCAAATCTTTAGAGATGGTAAAAATTTCTGTCAAGCCTAGTAGCTCAAACACATCCAAAACGTTTTTGGAGGGGTTCAGCAAAGCTATGCTTCCATCGTTCTCTTGTGCTTGGGGGAAAGCACCAATAAATACACCGGCGCCAGCACTGGAGATGTAAGGCACATCAGAAAGGTCTACGATGAGCTTATATTGCTGTGCCGCAAATTTCGTTTGAATCTCGTTTTCAAGCTCTTCAAAGGTATGGGCATCAATATATCCGGAGACCTTGATTAAGACCATCCCTTCGCCTAAATCACTGGATTCCATTTTAAAGTCTGACATATTAGGTTTCCTATCCTTTTTATGTTATTTCAAGCTTACTGTTACGAAGGTATATTATATTGGACTGAAAATGTGGAAGACTCAAATTAAAATTATTTTCACTTCTTTCTAAAAGTCACAATTGTGATATCATCATGTTGGGGTGCTTCGCCTTGATGCTTCTTAACTTCCAAGACTAATTTATGAATAAAAGTCTTCGAATCCACCTCAGCATTAGCCTTAACGAATTCGTAAAAACGCTCATCAGTAAACTCCTCATGAGCTTCGTTCATGGATTCGACGACCCCATCCGTATAGAGCACAAATCTATCTCCAGGCTCCAAAGAAGCTTCGCCTTCTTTCAAAGTCCGCTCAAAAAGAGGGCCCTTATCGAAACCAAGAGCAATGCCCGTAGGATTTAAAAGTTCAATTTCTCCTGTTTTGGCGCGATAAATCACCATTGGATTGTGTCCTGCACTGGAAAAATTCAAAGTACCTTTCTTACAATCCAAAATTGCATAGAAAGCTGTCACAAACATCCCGCGTTTAATTCTTTGCGCAAGGAAGCGATTTGTCGAAGATAAACACTCGGCACTGCTAAATTTACGCTGCGCAACGATATTCATCACCGTACGCATTATGGTCATAATCATGGCGCCCTGGATCCCTTTACCGGAAACATCAGCCACAACAACGCCCAAACGTGATTTATCCACAGGAATCAAGTCATAATAATCCCCACCCACTTCCTTCGCAGACATGTAAAAAGCATCTAGGTCGTAGCCTGGGATTTTATAAAGAGTCCGAGGCAATAAGGTTTGCTGGATTTCGCGCCCTACACTTAAATCGTGCTCAAGCTTTTCTTTTTCGATTTCCGCTTCATGAGCATGCTTCAAAGATATGGTCAGCTGATTAAATGTCGTAGAGAGGTAGCCAATTTCATCTGAAGAGTGAGCTTCAGTCTTATGACTCAGGTCCCCTTTTGAAACCACTGTCATATCGTCCACCAACCTCATAATAGGCTTGGTAATGCTTAAAGACAGTAAATACGCAATAAGGATACTTAAAAAGACCGACCCGGCCAAAATACCCGCCGTTGTTTTCATTACCTCGCGGTTGGACTGGTCGACTTTGGCTGTACTGAGAAAGAGACGAGCCTTGCCTCCTTTGGGGCGAAAACCGTCACGCATAAATTTATCGCTCAGGTCCAGATTCAAATCCTTCTCAAAGACATAAACCCGTGTGGAATTAGTGCCTCCTTTGGAAATAACCGCGTGAGTAATTTGTAGATCCTCAGCCTGGTAGCCAGCCACTTTGTCACCATATTTAATTTCCAAGGTTTTGGAGTTAGAGTTTTGCACTGAAAGAACTTTTTGCTCTGTGAATTCCTCGATCGTTATATAGCCGTCCATAATGGGAGTCGGCAAATCTTTAAAAGTATTATCGAGTAGTTCAGAAACCCTGGCGCCTTCAATTGTTTTATCCAACTTTCGTTGAAAATCCGAAAAAGTCTGTTCGGAGCCATCATAATTATCAATAATGAGCATGCGCCCTTGTGAAGCCAAAAGCTTCACGCCATCAACACCCGCTTTTAGAATTTCCTCGTTAAGAAATTTCTGGGTTTGAGAGGCAATAATAAAACTAGAAATAAATGTTATGGTCACTGAGACCAAGGCAATTGTAATACTTAATTTTGCACTTAAGCCTAAACCCCTTGTCGATGGCCGCGATGATCCGGCAGCTGCACCACCAGAAACGGCTTTACTGACTTGAGACTTCTTACTGGAGGTTCGCGTACTCGCTCTTCTTGAGCTCCCAGCACCTGTTGCTGTAGGCCTTTTGCTAGCCGTTTTGCCGCTACCAAGCTTTTTAGACATTTTTCCTTTTCAGAGTATAAGCTTTTGCCGCTTCTAGAAAACCACTAAAGAGAGGGTGAGGTGCTATGGGAGAAGATTTGAACTCAGGGTGAAATTGGCAACCAATATACCAAGAATGATCCTTAAGCTCCACCACTTCGACCAAGTCATTATCAGGGCATGTTCCTGTTAGATCCATACCCTTTTCCTCAAAGGCCTCCCTGTATTCATTGTTAAATTCAAAACGATGACGGTGTCTCTCTAAAATATCACGACGATTATATAGAGCCTTAACCCTACTGCCATCTTTCAAATGACAAGGATAATTTCCCAAACGCATAGTTCCGCCTTTTTGGGTGACATTTTTCTGGCTTTCCATGAGATTAATGACGGGATGAGGAGTCTCTTCATCAAGCTCCAAACTATTAGCCCCTTTGAGTCCACAGACATTTCGCGCATATTCAATGGCTGCAACTTGCATGCCCATGCAGATGCCAAAATAAGGAATATCTTTTTCACGGGCTAATTTTGCGGCAAGAATTTTTCCTTCTACACCACGAGAACCAAAACCCCCTGGAACCAAGACTCCAGCAACTCTACGGCCAAGCCCTTTCACAACTTGATGATCTTCACTAGAGACGCGAATAATCTTGAGTTTTATGCCGTGATGAATCGCAGCATGAGATAAAGATTCATAAATAGATTTATAAGCATCTTGCAGCTCAATATATTTACCGACCACAGCAATGCTCACTTCGACATCGGCTTCATCAATATGACGAAGCATTTCTTCCCAGCGCGTCATACGCCTTTTGGTAATATCTAAATTAAAATGGCGCAAGACCAAGCGGTCCACCCCTTCACCAGCCAGCGCCGAAGGCACGGCATAAATGCTCTTTGCATCCGCACATTGAATCACAGCATCTTTAGGAATGGAGCAAAATAATGACAATTTACCACGTAAATCGGCATCTAATTCTTGCTCAGTACGACACACTAAAATATGCGGCTGAATCCCAATCTCTCTCAATTTAGCCACGCTATGTTGAGTTGGCTTAGTTTTAAGCTCACCAGCAGCAGCAATAAAAGGGACTAAAGTTAAATGAATAAAAATACTGCGAGAAGGGCCTTGCTCAAGACTAAATTGCCTAATGGCCTCTAGAAAAGGCAAGCTTTCGATATCACCTACAGTGCCACCAATTTCTATGATTGCAAAGTCCACATCATCAGAGCCCACGGATAAAATGCTTCTTTTAATTTCATTCGTAATATGAGGCACCACCTGAATGGTATCACCTAAAGAAGCGCCTTTGCGTTCCTCGCTGATGACTTTCATGTAAATCTTTCCCGCCGTATAATTACTATTTCGGTTCGTTTCTATGCCCGTAAAACGCTCATAATGACCAAGGTCCAAATCCGTTTCCGTGCCATCAGCCGTAATATAAACCTCTCCATGTTGAAAAGGATTCATAGTGCCCGGGTCCACATTCAGGTAAGGGTCTAACTTCTGAAACTGAACACTATAACCACGAGACTTTAAAAGAAGGCCAATTGAAGCGGCAGCAATACCTTTACCCAAGGAAGAAACAACCCCTCCGGTGACGAATATATATTTTGTTTTATTTTTTGCAGCCATCAATCCTTAGCCTAAGCGATTCTTAAAATGATTATAATCCTCAAGTGTGTCTATCCCCTTTTGAGCGCAGCTTACAGGCAAAACCAAAAGCGAAATATCGTTCTCCAAAGCTCTAAGCTGTTCTAGCCGCTCCAGACTCTCAAAATGACCTTGAGGTAAACTTCCCCAGCGAGCTAAAAGCTCTTTTTTATAAGCATAAACACCAATATGATGCAAAACGCCAGGGCTATCAAAACTCCCTCCATAAGGAAGGGCTGTGCGCGAGAAATACAGCGCCTTATCATTATGACCACACAAGACCTTCACGGCATTGTGGTTCTGCCAACTCTCTTTACTCGTAAAAGGAGTGCCCAAAGTTGCCATTTGCACATCTGTCTCTGACATCATTCGTGCCATCAAGGACTTTAAAGCACCCGCATCCATTTCAGGCTCATCAGCCTGGACATTCAGGAGGTAATCTGTTTTGATTTGGCTTAATATTTCAGAAATGCGCGCGGTCCCACTCTCAAATTCACGTGTGGATATATGAACGGAATCAACTAAGGCTTTTCCTTTCTCTGCCAAAAGCTCTGAGTCGGTCACCAAAAAGAGCTCAGCTTCATCACGTAAAACCTGCAAATTCTCCAAGCTATGCTCAAGAAGCGTCTTCCCCGTATCATCCAGAAGCAGCTTCCTTGGTAGACGAGTGGATTCCAGTCTGGCGGGCACAACGATAGTATACTTGCTCATACTCATTTTTCTCTACCTAGCCTAGCTCACAAAAGGAACCGCTACCCCTGAACTTGATGGAGAATATCAAGAAAACAAAGGCAAATGGAAGAGGAAGGAACTTCATCCCTGCTATACTACAGACACAAATGCAACTGCAATTCTATGAAAACATATCACCGATTTCTCAGTAAACATTGGAGTTATAATTTCCTTCTCTCTTTCTGTATTATCAATATCCTCCTTCTCGTGGGGAACTTAGTGAAGTACGGATCTAAAGTTGGTCTGCTCAATATTCTCCCCATCATCCCGACGCTCCTGCCTGGAATGTTGGTTTATAGTTTGCCCATGAGTGCACTCATATCCACTGTCACAACCTTATCGAGAGCCAGAAGACAAACCGAACCCATCACCCTAGCCAGCAGTGGCATCAGCCTTTTCCAGCTTACGCCACCTTTTCTCCTCATTGGCATTTCACTCAGCATCCTAACTGCTGTGAGCTTTGAATGGCTACAGCCCTTCAGCGAAAAAGTCAAAAGAGAATACCTAGCCAGCATTGGCGCTCGCCTTATAGATAACGAACTCAGCAAGCCCCAGGCTCATCTACAATTCCCCGATGTATCCATTTTCTTTTTCAAAAAAGAAGACCAGAGCCGCTCAGCCGTTATCCAACAAAGAGAAAAAGGGAAAATCACGGCTGAATTAATGGTACAAAATGTCAGTTACGAAATTAACAAAAGCAAAAAGGAGCTGGAGCTCACTTTTGCCGACTTCAATCTTATTAAATTTGAAAACGCCGTCCCAAGAGGAATCGGCGATTTCAGTGGCGCCAATAAAACCTTAAGTTTTTCCTACCCAGAATCCTTTAGTGGCAAATCAAGTTACCGGCAAATGCCCCCCACTGAAATGTGGCGCCAAATGAAAGAGGGAAAAAGCAAAAACCCACTCAAACTTAAAAGCTATTTTTACGAAAAAATAAGCCTGATTTTTAGCCCCCTCCTTCTTATTGCAGCGGCCTTTCCTCTAGGTTTTATGGGAAACTCTGAAAGTCGCATCGTTGGCTTCTTTTTAGGCCTTGGCTTGGCCTTTTTGGTTTACTACCCCTTGCTCATAGCAGGCAAAAAAATGACCATGGCTGAACTTGACCCTGCTTGGCTTATTATGCAGATCCCAAACTTTGCTTTATTGCTCATTGGCATCATTGGTTTATCTCGTCTTGATCATAGAATTTGAGTTTACCAAACTCCCCGTAGAATCATCACACCTACACTCTTTTAAAACACTATGAGTCAAAACAAAAAAGGTACAGAACAAAGCTTACTTAACTCTCTAGCAAACCTTGATGAGGGCGCAGCCAATCTCAACAAACTGCCCGGATTTAATACTGAAGCCCCCGCAATGCCCAATCAAAGCAATAGCGACTTATCATCCAAGCTTAGCTCCGATAAGCTTAAAGGCAGCATCGATAAAAAAGCAGCTTTCGACCCCAAAGGAAAAAACAAACAAATTCTTAAGGGCAATAGTAAATCACTACGCCGTTAATCACTTTTTAAAAGGTCCTCAGTCCTCTTTTAATTCAAGCAGGGCTGAGAAGGCAATTCACTGTGGCGCATAGGCTTGATTTTCATCAGCGCCGAGGCCTCCAGGCATAACATAAAAAGCACAAGCCAAATCATTTCCCCGAGCAAAATATTTTTGCCCAATAGGGGAAATAGAGCATATAATAAGATAAAAGCTCGTGCAAAGCTTCCTAAAAACATCTCTCGGCATTTTAGTGATAAGCCACAAAGGCGGCATTGGTCTTGAGAGCTAAAAAATACAGCTAACCAAAGCATAGCCAAGGGCAAAACACCTATGCTGACAGAAGGAGAAAGCAACAAACAATAAAGAAGAGCGATGACTGTCATAATCGCCCCTGGACGGATAAGGCATTTTCCCGCTCCCCATAGTCGCGATTCGATCACCTGCTGAAACATGAACATCAGCAGCAAGGCAAAGAGGACATACTCTCCCATTAGAGCGATATAAACACTTAAACTCGCCGATAAGCCAAGCATGAGCAGTTTGATATGAGCAGGCAGACGGCGATGCCAAGCTAAATGAAAAAATAACAAGATCGTTCCGCTTAAGAGAAGTAAGCTTTTCACCTCAAAAACAAAACTCAAGCAAGTCATAATCACAAAAGGAACGATAATAGAGCGCCCACCTGAATCACGATCCATGAGAGTTAATACGGGCAAAAAATACACCCAGGGCAAAAAGGCGAAAAGAAATAAGTTTTTAAGCTCATAAGCTTGAAAACAAAAACTCAATATGAGCAAGGAGATGAATAAAACCATCAGCAAATTCTTCAATGAATAGCGCTGACCAAGGTCAGTCCCTCGACTTTCAATTAAGCTTAGGCTCAAACCGAAAATAATCAGCAGCAAAGGATTCTCACCTCCCACAGCAAAACCTACAGCCGCCATGGGCCACAAAAAACGCCACTTAAAGCTTAAAAGCGCTAAGGGCAAAGCCCACATCAAGGTGTTCCATGTATCGACAAAAAGCACCCCGGATAAAAAGTCCGGCAACATCAAACTAACTTTATGAAGGATTACTTAATGAAAAGTCAGCCATGAGCTTGAGGAATTCACCGAAAACATCTGGGTCAAATTCTCCAGACATTTTCTCTTTCATAAGTTTTAAGGAATCAAAACTGGTCATAGCGTCTTTATAGGAACGTTTAGTAGTCAAAGCGTCAAATACATCACACACTTTGGTCATGCGACCATAAATATGAATATCTTCACCGCAGATTTTACAGGGGTACCCCCCTCCTTCAAACTTCTCATGATGATGAAGTATGGCTTTATAACATTCCTGAGGAATCATATCCACTTCATCCAGTTTTTTCAGCAACTCCACTCCAAAACTGGGGTGTTTTTGCATTTCTTCAAATTCTTCTTTACTTAGCTTGCCTGTGGAATTGATAATTTCTAAGGGGATTTTCGCTTTACCCAAATCGTGCAACATTCCACCAAGGGAAAGTTTCTGGATTTCATCACCTGAAAGCCCCATCTGTTTACCTAAGCCCACAAGATAGATGGCCACATTCATACTATGAGTATAAGTATAATAGTCATGCTCCGTAATGCTCATAAGTGAGGTTACAGCTCCAGGGTTCCCCATAACAAAAGACATCTGGCTATCGACCAAATTTTTCACCTTTCCAATGCTAGCGGCCTTAGGCTCATTCAGCAAATCATTAATTAAATTGGTCGACACAGCATACACAGCCTCACTTTTCTCGATGAGAGGCTTCGTGGTATCTGCTACAATATCAGCGATATTCTCTTCCATATAGCTTTGAAAATGAGGCGCCTCACGCTTATCAATATAGAGGCTGCTTTTTTTGAGCTTCAGGGTCATTTTCTTGGTCAGGTTTAGCTTCTTACGACAAAAAAGCAAAAATTGACCATTCACAAGGGCAAAAAGATCGAAATCGTAGCTTCGATCTGTCTTTAACCATTCGAGATTAACTCGAACGTAATTATCATCCATCCTTTTTTTAAGGATGGAGGCGATTGATTCTTCTGGGTCCAGTGGCATATTTTTATTCTCTAGATTCTATTTTATATTGAGTCCCAAAAAAACCACAACAATTCTTTACGGCGCCCTGAATTGACAAGTTAGCTACTCTAGGAGCATCTCTCATATCTTGATTTTTCCCTATTATACTGCCTATTTTGAAAATCTTCAGCCAAGATAATTATAAAAAACTTGAGCTCGTTTATGAAGCTCTGGAAAGCCTTTGGGGCTCAATGAGTCGACCTTGTGATGCCTGTGGCTGGTGTTGCCATTTTGATCAAGCAGAACATAGGCTCTACACAAGTTCATTAGAATTATCATGGTTGCTGCAAAAATACCCTCTGGATAATAAGCCTATAAATGACACCTGCCCATTCCTAGTAGACAACAAGTGCCAAGCTAGAGAGAGGCGCATGCTTGGCTGCAGAACATTTTTTAGGCAACATAACTCTCAAGAAAAGGAAAAAGCCGAAAGCCTATATGAAGATTGCTTAAATAAAATCAAAGCCATCTACCAAGATGAAGGCCTAGACTGGGAGTACAGGGACCTAATGCCCTGGCTCAAAGAGGAGTTCGAAAAGAAGTAAGCCTACTTAGCCGAAAGAGCCGCTTCTTCTTTAAGAAGCTTACGCACCAAAAGTAATTTCTTTGAACTATCTGCCAAGTCTGATTTTGTTTGTTTAAGCTCACCCTTTAACTGGGCCAACTGTCCCTGCAGAAGCTCTACTTGTTGATTACTTTTCATAAGCTCAGAAGCCTGCTTTGCTTGCTGCTCTTTAAGATTTGCTTCCAATTGACTTTTCTCAAAAGTCAAATTCGCCACTTGCTTGCGCAAGCCAGCACTTTCATCACTATGAGCAGGGCTTATAGTGGCAACTTTGTGACTCTCTTCTTCATGAGCAACAGGTGCGTGAGGTTCAAAATCAGTTGAACTCACTTTATATACATAAAATACAACAGAGACCCCAAGTAAGGCCAAAACGATAAATTGCCCCATGCCTCCGGAGTGATGTTCGTGATTTTCGCTCATTATTTTAAAGTACCCGCAGTCAAAGATAACAATGAAAAAAAGTTAATGTATGAAGCACTATTTACATCCAAGCCTGCCAAGAAGCCAGGAAGTCCATAGGGCTGATTAAGTATAACCTCAAACTTTTCTTTTCCAACTCCTACTCGCAACTCCCCCTTTTTCTGCCAATTTTTCTCTTTTTGAGAAGTCGCAGAGAAAGCCGGCCACTCATTGGGGTCAATTGTTTTATGGGCATTTTGGTAGGCATTCAGTAGTAAATGCAGCAATGAGTAATAGGCCGCTTTTGAATTCCCTACTTGTGGAGCGTCAAGAGCGACTAAATATTGTGATTTTTCTTGACGGGTTTTGCCCGAAAAATCTCGCAAGGTATGCAGCATGGGAGAAAAATACAAATATTTCCCCTCAATATAAAAGCTCAATGCACTGCCTTTCCACATGGCATGAGTGTAAGCTCTACCTTGAGTGGTCTCTGACGTCAACTTAACTCCTGGTCCCATCAATGGCTTAAACTCTTTCATAAAGGTTTTTGAATCTTTTAATTCCAAAACGATGATGGGCGCCACATCCCTTTCACTCCAACCAAAAGTCAACCCATTGCCAAGACTCGTAAAAAGGCGATGCCAAGCTAAATAATTCTTTTGCTCTTTAGGAGCCAAAAGAGACAGAAGCTTGCGCATAGAAGAAATCTTGATTTTCGGTAAATGCATGGCCCCCCAAAACGTTGCTTGCTCCGGCACGGCGTAAAGCTGCTCTTTAGCAGGCGACTGCACATCAGACCATATGAACTTTGTGTCTTCAGAGGCAAACTCTCCTCTTGCATTAAAACTGAAGTTTTCATCTTCTCCAGCAGTATAAAGGTTTATGTGATTCATGGCAGTGATACCCATATCATCAAGCATACTTGTGCCCTGAGCAAAAAAGCCTTTAAGGATCTCACCATAACTCCCTAGAACAGCTTTTATATTAAGGTGAACAAAGAGGTCGTCATTTTTCGTCCCCAAATTTTTCTCAAAGGCATGCCCCTTCCCAGCAAAGGAATTCACCTTCTCTCGAAACTTTGCTTCTGTATACGAGAAGTATAGGTTAACATAGCGAGGATCTGTTTCAATCCAAAGGTAACCCATGAAGTAAACAAAATCAATTAGCTTCCCTTTCTCTTCTGTTCGTTTAAATTTCACCCAATCCATATTCCCTAAATACATGGCCAACTCGGCTTTTAGAAATTTTTGCATCAGCAAAGCAACCTCTTCTTTCTGCCCATTATGAGCCAAACGCATCACAGAAGAAGGGGCCGGAATAAGTTTATTGCTTGGGGGGTGGATTAAAATCTCCAAGGGGCTATCGACAAACTGCATGAGCTGCCGAGCGGCGTAGCCCGCTTTACCCCTAGGAAAAGAAGGGGAGACAAAACCCTGATAGATTTTTGTTTTCTGAGCTGGACTTAATGATGATGGAGTTCTCCAAGGCAATGGCACACGCAAGTATGCCAGAACATCATCTTGAGTTTTCTCGTAGAGATAAGGGCTGGCTTCTAATTGAAGGCCTAGCCACAAAGAGTTGATGCTTAAAAGAAGTGCGAGGGCTAAAGAGCAACTTCTTTTCATGACTAAGATTTGGCCCATATCTGGATCTCCTCAGAAGGGCTTAAAATCCTTCTTTCTCTAATGCTTCTTGAACCTCAGCAGAGAGATCCATGCTGGAATAGACATTTTGCACATCTTCGTGCTCTTCAATATTATCCATAAGGCGCAATATCTTTTTCGCCGTCTCTAGGTTCACACTCACAGTATTCTCTGCAATCTTAGCGACGTCGCCACTTGGATCGAAACCTTGAGCTTTAAGAGCATCGATAACTTCTGTCATGGAGTCTGGCCCTGTTGTAATTTCGGCCACATCACCATCCAGGCTAATATCATCTGCGCCGGCCTCAAGAGCGACTTCCATTAGTTCATCTTCTGTTTTTCCCATACATGGCATGGTGATCACACCATTCGTATTGAACATCCAATTCACACAGCCCATCTCACCCATATTTCCGCCACCTTTTTCGAAAATCTTGCGGATTTCAGGCGTGGTGCGGTTCTTATTGTCGGTTAAGGCGTCAACTAATAAAGCGACTCCACCTTGAGCATAGCCTTCATAGGTGAGCTCTTCGTAGGTTACACTTCCATCTTCGCCTGAAGCTTTCTTAATGGCCCTTTCGATATTATCTTTGGGCATGTTAACCGAGCGAGCTTTCTCAACAGCAAGCCTTAAAGAAGGATTCATGCCCGGATCAGGCCCCCCTTTCTTTACAGCCACAACAATTACTTTAACTACTTTTGTAAATGCTGCGCCTCTTTTAGCGTCCACAGCCGCTTTCTTATGCTTAATATTAGCCCATTTACTATGCCCGGCCATACTGAAAAACTCCTCTTCTTATAAATAAATGCGGAGTATATCGCCGGGTTTTATATCGGCTCTCTCCAACTGATTGTCTTGCACGATTTTATTGTGTTTATAGCCTTTACCATAGTACTTCTCTGCAATTTTCCAAAGACTATCATTTTTCCTCACCACATATTCCACAACCTCTGAATTTGCTTGAGAATTATCTTCTAGAACGGCTGGAGCTGCTGCGGGAGTCACGACATCTGTGCTTTCTAAATCAAATTCAAACTCTGTTTCAATGACTTCTGCCACGATTTCATCTTGAGGCTCAACATCTTGCCCTGCAATAAGGTCTGTGGTATCGGGAACATCCAAAGCTTCGGTTTCAAGGTTATTTTCGTAAACAGGCTCCTCATAATTCACAGAAGCGTCACTAACTCTGAGATCAGAAGATTGCGCACTCGGCAAAGAAGAATTAACGAGAGAGATCATAAAACCCACAAACAAAAAGGCCGCTGCTCCCGAAAAAGTCATCAGTTGTTTTCTTTGGCTTTGTTTAAGCTCCACAAAACGGTTTTTAATTAAGTCCATCTCGTGCCTGGAGCTAATAATGGCATTGTCTTTATTTTGTAGCTCATCTCTCAGCTCTCGCAAACTCAGTTCGCCCTCTTGAACTTTTCCTTGGAGCTTGGACCACTCTTCTTTAGAAGACTCCATGCCACTCTTAGTTTCTACTAAGCTCACAGAAAACTGTTCGGCTTTTGACTCAATACTTTTTTCAAAGCGCTCTTTAGATTGCTCCAGTTCTTCGCCTAAAAATTCAGTGCGGCATTTTAGCTGTTGAATATCATCGGCATTGGCATTTAAACCTTTAAGAAGGTCATCTTTCGCTTCACCGACATAAACTTGCATCTTTGAAAGCTTTTGCTCTTGCTCATCCAGGCCACTTTTCAGCCCAGCAAACTCAGCGAGAATCTCGCGACTGATTTTTTCTGTTTGCTCTTGAGTACTGGCATTCAAGCTTCTCTGAAAATCACCCATTTTTGTCAGTAAAGTCTGACGAATCTGATGAGAACCTGCTTTAATTTCGGTTATCTGTTCAGAAAAATACGCTGATTGTTGATTAATTTTTTCACCGAGGCCTTGTTGTTCTTCAAAGAGAGCATCGTGAGACTCCACTTTTTCTTGAACAAGCATAAGTTCTTCAGCAAATTCATAAGATTTCGTCTCAAGTTTCGCCAGACGCTCTACGCTTTGCTTATCTGCCGCTTCAAGGCCACCTATTTTCTGAGACAACTGCTCTTGCTGAGCAATATTTTCCGTTTTTAGCAACTGGATTTTCTCTTTAAATTCAGAGCCAATGGTGCTTACACCAGCATCTAGCTCACTTTCTAGGGCACTTTGCAAGGTGCTCATTTCTTCACGCATGGCGCTTTGTGCCTGGTGGACTTCATCACCTAAGGATGTTAGAATTTCATTCACTTCACCTTGAGACTCTCGCCACTGCACTTGCAATTCTTCGCTACTATAAGCGACTTCCTCGCTGACATTTTTTAAGCTTAACTCAACAGCCTCTTGGACAGATTCAAGACCACCTTGAAACTCCTCTTTAAGATCTTTAGTAATGGAGGACAACTCAATTCTTAAGGCTTGAATATCTTTATCGCTCCTGGCATCTCCAGCTTCCAACAAAGCTCTTAAAGCTGTCAAAGTTTGCGTCAATTGAAAGAGCTTATGCTCCAATTTTTCACTATCGGAAGCTCCCGCATTAACCATTTCGTGGACTTTATTGTCCAGTTGGCCAAACTTTTTCTGTAAGGCCTGCACATCTTCCGTTGCAGCAAAACCTTGGGTAAAACCATCCCTTGCGGCAAAAGCTTCATCTAAGTTATCCACTTTAGCACAAAAGGCTTTAAGTTTTTCCTCCTGCTCCGAGTGAGACTCATCTCGACTCACAAGTAGGTCCTTCACAGAAGAAAGCACAGAGTTTAGTGTGCGAATTCGCTCCTCTAAAGATTGAGGAGATTGATCCCCTTCCCAATTATGATTTTGTGAATTTTGTATATCACCCATGATGTATAACTGCCCCCATTCCTGATAAACAAAGGAGATCCGCCTTATATATATCTCTTATAGTATAACTTTGGCATGCCTGTCAAATTATAATTGAAAGATAAAACAGATCTCTGAAATTGTTTTTTCTAAAATAAAAGGCCGATTTTAGTGATGAAATAAGCGAACACCGGTTTGAGCCACAACCATACCATATTCATCGGCAGCTTGAGTCACATATTCATCACGTAAAGAACCACCCGTGTGAGCAATATATTTAACGCCATGCTTCACAGCATGATCAATATTATCTCTAAAAGGAATAAAAGCATCACTCACAAAAGAAACGCCCTCTAATTTAGACAACCAAGCTTTTTTCTCTTCTGTTTCAAAAGGCTCAGCCTTTTTCGCGAGAACCTCCGCTAAATTTTCAGCCTCTGAAGGAGTGAGGTCGCCTTCCACATAACGTAAACGCCAATTGATGCGATCTTGTCTTTTAATGCCTTCTTTAAATTCTAAGCCTAAAACTTTAGGGTGCAAGCGAAGAAACCATGCATCGACTTTTCGCCCTGCTAGCTTTGTGCAATCCACACGAGATTGTTGACCTGCGCCAATGCCAATCATCTGACCATCCAAAGCGTAGCCTACAGAATTGGACTGCGTGTACTTGATAGTGATCAAGCCTAAAATCAAGTCGCGTTTTACTTCCTCACTCATCTCTTTATTTTGACTCACGACATTTTCAAGGTGCTTCTCTGTAATGAGAATGTCGCTACGACTTTGCCTTAGAAGCATGCCGTAAACTTCACGCTCTTCTACTTCAGGTGGCTGAAATTCATCATTGGCTTGAAGAACAATAAAAGCCCCTTTTTTCTTCGCTTTAAGAATTTCCAAAGCTTCTGGCTCATAGCCGGCAGCAATAATGCCATCAGAAACAACTTTAGCAAGTATTTTAGCCGTTGGCACATCCACCACATCACTTAAGCCAATAAAGTCACCAAAAGAACTTGAAGGATCAGCTCCCCGAGCACGAAGGTAAGCACAAGCGGCCGGAGATAACTCCTCTTCCGTAAAACCATAAGACTGACGAAGTTCATCTGAGAGTTCAACACCTAAACCAGCACCTGCTGGAGAAACATGCTTAAAAGAAGTAGCAGCCACAATACCAAGACTCTTCTTGATTTCATCAACCATCTGCCAAGCATTTAAGGCATCAAGAAGGTTAATGTATCCTACTTTGCCATTTAAAACATGAAAAGGCACATTATCGGGATCGACAAAACGGGCTTCAGCATTGGTTTGATGGGGGTTACAGCCGTATTTTAATTTCATATGTGAATTTAAATTATGGAGGTTTAATGAAAGCCGGGAGGATATG
>JADGBV010000169.1 GCA_015231345.1 Planctomycetota bacterium | reverse complement strand
GTAGTCTGTCAATGCAGCTTTTTGCCCCTTAATTGCCAAGCGAATGGCTCGCAGCAAAGAAAACATATTCGATGGTTTCTGGGCTAAGCGGTGATCAGCATTAATACCTGTTAGAGTCATGCCAGATTCGGCACAGTACCACCTAGCATTAAGCTTGCCATCCCCACTTTCACCTCTGCTTTCAGCATAATCTCGAGTCCACTCGAGAGAACGTAGATCAGAGCCAAGTAAATCAGCATCAACAGAGAAGACGACTTTTGCTTTACTGGGCAAGTAGACTTTTTCTCCCTCCCCGCCGAAAAGTTTTGTTTGTAAATTGGCGGCCTCACTGTTTTGCAGTGGATCATAACTCACATGAGTCAAATTGGGGGCAACTCGAGATAGTTCTTTTAATAAAGCTTTGGCGCTAGGCCCAACATTCACTCCAGTTACAATAACTGTGCGCTTAGAAGACTTTAGTTTTGCCGCAACATCGGCATCAACACTTGCCCACTTAGCTTCAGTATTTCCCTTCATTGGCTTCTGCAGCCTTTCTGGATCATAAAGACTCAAGACACCAGCTTGCATCTGTAAAGTTGTTTTACCTTTATTAAGAGGGTGTTCCGGGTTACCTTCAATTTTAACGGGTCGACCATCAACTGCCTTCACCATAATACCGTAAGGCACGCCATACTCTGTGTAGGTGGATGAATAATAAAGGGCTTTGCCAGGCTTTTGAACCTCACTTGATTCTGTTGCACTGACGATTTTCCTAACGGGCTTTCTCTTACAACCAGACAACCCCAAAGCCAAAGCAGATGAAGCGCCCATAAACTTTAGGCTTTCTTTACGACTTAGCCCTGATGGCTCTTCAAAGTTTTCAGCTTTCGCAGGCAATGGATTCCAGTGCTGCATCTGAATACCGTGCTTTTTTGTTTCGCTCATATTCTTAATCACCTTCAAAGGCCCTATCTTAACGATGACATGCCGAACAGTGGATGGCACTTCTTAAATTCTGACGAGCATAAAGTTCTGATGTATGCTCTGTTGGTGCTTGAGTGTGACAATCGAGACACCATTTCATTTTCAAACTCGCATCCCTTTTGACTCGATGCATATTTTGCACATCTCCATGACATTCGGTACAATCCATTCCAGCCAAAAGATGCTGGCTATGATCAAAATACACAAAGTCCGCCACATCATTCACCTTCACCCACTCGATGGGTTTTTTCGACTCCATGGCATCAAATATTTTTGCAATTTCTGGATGAGGACCACCATCTGGGCCTTTACCTTCAACCTGGGAGTGACATTTAAAACATGTATCAACTGGAGGGACTGTGGCATGAGGACCTTTAGTCGCTTCACTATGACAGTAAAGACAGGGTATGCCCATACCTTGGCGACCATCAGCAAGCCTATCCACCCCTGCATGCAGAGCATGGGAAAACTCTATGGGCTGTTGCGGTTCAAAACCGGTCTCCAGATTCGGGGGCCATAATGCATATAAGCCAAAAGCTACACCGATGGTAGCACTAGCCATAAAGCAGCCCAAAAAGATATGTATTCTTCGATCAAATGCTTTATTAAACACAGTCTACTCCATAGCCAAAAAGCCGAGCGAGGTTAAAATTATCGCGCACTCTCATGATGTCCGGTTGATTCAAATTCCAGATGGTATGAATTAATATTACGTAAGGCAAAAACAGTGCAAGAACTGATTTTTCGCGTGCTGTATAATGTGATGAATTATTGTACAAGCAACAAAAGGTACCTAAATGCCATTTTTTCAACAACCCAAATTTCACAATTGTTGCCTCGAATATTGTCGTCAGAATTTTCTTATGCAGCAAGTCACTTGACTCATAAGCAAGCTTTGCTAAAGTAAACTCTTTACTATCTGAAACTAAGGAGATCACGAACATGGCTGACCCCGATAACAAACAACCAGAAAGCGCTGCAGGCAAGTACTATGTTGACACAGAGTGCATAGACTGTGATGTATGTCGTCAAACTGCACCAGAAGTGTTTCTAGCCAACGAAGATGGCGGCTATGCATATGTTGCAAAACAACCTGAAAACGATGACGAAGTCGCCCAATGCGAAGAAGCATTAGAGGCCTGCCCTGTTGAAGCCATTGGCAACGACGGCGAATAAGTAAGTTCAATTTACGACATAAACTCCGTTGATTATCATCAGCGGAGTTTAATTTCATTAACTTAAACAACCTAATCTTCAAGAAAAACTTCTAAGGCTTTCCTGGCCCAACTATCGGTAAATCCAACGCCAGGCTCATAGCCTATTTTCCATTCACCATCTAGCACAAGATAGGGCACCCCCAATTTTCCAGTCCTCTCTTCCAGCTCCTCGCCAAAAGCAGGGTTTTTTCTAATATCACGATTTTCATGAGGGATATTATGCTCTTGCAGGAAAGCCTTTAGACGCTGACAATCGCCGCAAAGTTCAGCACTGTATACAATCAAACTGTGCATTTCATTACTATTATTATCACTCATTTTCTAAAATCCTTATAATTTGACTGCCCTAAAGCAGAGCCCAACATTAGCGAGATTGATTTTGACATAACTCAGCTTTGACAGATTGGATGACATGAGGATCAAGATTGGTCCCCTGACCACTCGCCTTTATCCACATGGCTTCCCCTCTCTTCTTCAGCTCGACTTTTTATTTTATACGCCACATCTCGAACAATTCCATACAAGACAATACAACTCTCATCCTTCGCTTGCTGCTCACCTTCGTCAGCAAGGATGGTTAGTTCTTTGGCAAGATCTAAAACCTTAATAATGTTTTTATCGCACTTTCTCATATAAATTCCTTCACGGTAATGGACTACATAGCAAATCCCGTGCTGTATAGCCAAACTATTTATTGCATTCATATGCGGCAAAGCTATAGTGTGTTTAATAAATAAGTCACTTCACATAATCAATACAACATAACAATACACATGTGTAACATTTTCACCTATTTTGCTGTCTCAAATATAGGCATGGTTTTTGCTCGCTTAACTTAAATTTCAATAAACTGACTATGAATCAAGAACTTCAAGCTTACGAACAACACGTCAAAGATCGTGAAGAAAAAGGAATTCCACCTTTAGCTCTAACACGTAAACAAAGCGAAGCCCTCATAAAAGAACTCAAAGAGAGTAGTGACACAAGTCACCTTCTTTATTTACTCAAAGAAAGAATCAACCCTGGCGTTGACCCTGCAGCTGAATGCAAAGCTCTCTTCTTAAAAGAAGTTGCCTTAAATGAACTAAGCTGCAATGGGCTTGATGCAGATGAAGCCATCAGCTTGCTTGGAACCATGATGGGAGGCTACAACATTACAGCCTTACTTGAACTCCTTAGCTTAAACGATGAGAAAATCTCACCCCTCGCAGCGGAGGCTCTCCAGAAAACATTACTGGTATACGATTCCTATGAAAGTGTCGAGAAAATTCACCAAGCAGGCAATAATCACGCCACAAAACTGATCGAATCCTGGGCTCAAGCAGAGTGGTTTACATCAGCCCCTGAAGTACCAGAGTCTTTCAAACTCGTTGTTTATAAGGTCAACGGAGAAATTAATACGGATGATTTCTCCCCCGCATCAGAAGCCTTTACCAGAGCAGACATACCCAATCACGCCAAGTGCATGGGAGGCTCGTTATTCCCTAATGGCCCAAATGAAATCGCAGAACTCAAAGGCACCCACAATTTACCCATCGCTTTTGTTGGTGACGTCGTAGGGACAGGATCTTCGAGAAAATCAGCTTGCAATTCACTCCTCTGGCATATTGGCGAGGATATTCCCTTTGTTCCCAATAAACGCAGAGGTGGCATTATTCTTGGCGGAATCATCGCCCCAATCTTCTTTAACACAGCCGAAGACTCTGGCGCCCTACCAATAGAGGTTGATGTTAACAAGCTTTCAACAGGCCAAGTCATTGAGGTTAACCTCAAAGATAATGGCATTTTTGATGATAAAGGCGCCAAAATATCCAGCTTTAACATTAAACCGAGCACACTTTTAGACGAATACCGAGCAGGCGGAAGAGTCCCTCTTTTAATTGGCAAAGATTTAAGCGAGAAAGCGCGAGCAACCCTCAAACTAGGGAGCATCAAAGAACTTAACCTCTTCTCAGAGACCATCAACCCAAGTTCAAATGAAAATCAAGGCTTCACTTTAGCCCAAAAAATGGTCGGAAAAGCTTGTGGAGTGAAAGGCATTTTACCTGGCAGCTCTTGCCTGCCTAAAATGACAACAGTAGGGTCTCAAGATACAACGGGGCCAATGACAGCCTCAGAAATGACAGAACTCGCATGCTTAAAATTCCAAGCCGATTTGGTCATGCAATCCTTCTGTCACACAGCCGCCTACCCCAAACCTGCAGATATTATCACGCATAATTCACTTCCAGAGTACATATCCTCTCGAAAGGGAGTTGCTCTAAAACCAGGCGATGGAGTCATACACTCTTGGCTAAACCGTCTACTTATTCCCGATACAGTAGGGACTGGAGGCGACTCTCACACTCGCTTTCCTTTAGGAATTTCATTTCCTGCAGGTTCTGGTCTCGTCGCATTCGCTGCCGCCCTAGGACGCATGCCTTTGGATATGCCCGAATCTGTTTTAGTGCGCTTCAAAGGCTCTTTAAATAAAGGCATCACATTGAGAGATGTCGTGAACGCCATTCCTTACTACGCCATCAAAGAAGGCCTACTCACTGTAGAAAAAAAAGGCAAAGTCAATGTATTTTCAGGGAAAATACTAGAAATGGAAGGTCTGCCTCATCTTAAGGTCGAGCAAGCTTTTGAGCTTACGGATGCCGCAGCAGAAAGGTCTGCCGCTGCCGCAACTATCAAGCTTGACAGAGAACCCATTGTAGAGTATCTAAATTCGAATATTAAGCTCATGGAAACCATGATCTGCAAAGGCTACTCTGACTCAGAAACATTAAAGAAAAGAATTAGCGATGTGCAAGATTGGATTGAAAATGGAGAACTCATGTCAGCAGATAAGAACGCTGACTATGCAGCCATCATAGAAATAGATCTAGCTGACATCAAAGAGCCCATCTTATGCTGCCCTAACGATCCCGACGATGTTAAACTGCTTTCCGAAGTCGCAGGAGATCGCATCGATGAAGCTTTTATTGGCTCTTGCATGACCAATATTGGTCACTTTAGAGCTGCAGGAACCATCTTAAAAAACCAAGGCCAAGCCAAATCCCAGCTATGGGTATGCCCACCAACACGGATGGATTCCGAGCAACTGACAGACGAAGGTTACTACGCAACCTTTGCAGCAGCAGGCTCGCGCATTGAAGTTTCCGGCTGCTCTTTATGCATGGGGAATCAAGCCAGAGTGCGAGATGCCACCCATGTTATGTCTACATCCACAAGAAACTTCAACAACCGTATGGGAAAAGACGCTCGAGTTTACCTAGGGTCAGCTGAGCTCACAGCAGTCACAGCACTACTAGGCAAGCTACCGACTTTTGAAGAATATTTGACCATCAGTTCCAAAGCCATCGAAGGCCAAGAGGAAAGTATCTATCAATACTTAAATTTTCACCAAATGGACGGCTTTGACCTCTAAACAAACTAAGTGATATTGAACATTATGAAACCATTATTTTTGACAAAGCTGAGTCTCAGCAAAGCATCAAAGGAGTTATTATGAGTACACCAGGAAAAATACATGTCGGAGGCCAGGACCTTGAACTGCCCGTAATAGAAGGGACAGAAGGAGAAAAGGCTGTTGATATCAGTGCCCTCAGAGGCACGACTAAGTACATCACCTTGGACCAGGGGTACGGCAATACAGGAAGCTGTACGTCAAAAATTACATTCATCGATGGTGAAAAAGGTATTCTCCATTACAGAGGCTACTCCATTGAAGAACTATGCGAAAAGGCAACATTCGTAGAAGTTTGCTACCTCCTTATCCACGACAAATTACCCACTCAAGCTGAGCTAGATGAATTTAATGAGTTACTAGACAAATACTCATTAGTGCACGAAGCGATGTTGCACTTAATCAATCATTTCCCATATGATGCACACCCCATGAACGTAATGGGCTGCCTTGTGCAGGCACTATCAAGTTTCTACCCAGGTGTAGACGCCAAATCCAAAACTGAACACATCAACCTTACAGCTGCAAGGCTTATTGCAAAAACAAGAGCATTTGCCGCACTTGCTTATCGCAAATCGAAAGGTTTTCCTTTAGTCTATCCTAATAAAGGAGAGGATTACGGCAGTAATTTCTTGAGAATGATGTTTGATACGCCAGTGAAGCATTATGAGCCTGATCCAGATATGGTCAAAGCCATGAATATTCTACTGATCTTACATGCTGATCACGAACAGAACTGCTCCACTTCAACCGTTCGTTTAGTGGGCTCTTCTCACGCCAACCTCTACGCTTCTGTTGCCAGTGGTATTGCTGCCCTGTGGGGACCTCTTCACGGTGGAGCCAATCAGTCGGTCATGGAAATGTTACAGAACATTAAAGATAAAGGCTTAGGCATTGAGCAAGTTATCAATAAAGCAAAAGACAAAGATGATCCATTCAGACTAATGGGTTTTGGACACAGAGTCTACAAAAACTTCGACCCAAGAGCGAGAATCATCAAAGACTTATGCCGCAAAATCCTCCTTAAAAATGCAAATTCCGATCCATTACTCGATTTAGCCATTGAGCTTGAAGATAAGGTTCTTGCCGATGATTATTTCATCGAAAGAAAACTTTACCCCAATGTGGATTTTTACAGCGGGCTTCTTTACCGAGCCATGGGCTTTCCCGTCAATATGTTTACGCCCATTTTTACCGTTGGACGTATGCCAGGCTGGATAGCTCACTGGAAAGAAATGGTTAGTGAACCTGGAGGCAAAATTGGTCGCCCACGTCAAATATATACGGGCTACACCAACAGATCGTACCCAGATATTAGCGAAAGAAAATAGATCGCTTTCCTCATAATAGCACATAAAAAAAAGCCCGGGGTTTCCCTGGGCTTTTTTTTTGCATCATATAAACCACAAATACAATACATATTACACAAAACCCACAAATACAGTACACTTTTTAATTCAAAACACTTTGTTTCATAGGAATAATGAGACATTTACTTTTTGGCACAATTATTTCTATAGTAGAATCATAACACTTCAAATTAACTTTTAAGGAGACATATAATGTCCACATTAGTGACCCAACCTGCACCTGACTTTACAGCAACTGCCGTTATGGCCGATAATACTATCGGGGAACTAAAGCTATCTGACTACAAAGGCAAATACACAGTTCTCTTCTTTTACCCTTTGGACTTTACTTTTGTCTGCCCTTCTGAAATTATTGCTTTTGATAAAGCTGTAGATAAATTTGCCAGCAAAAATGCACAAGTACTTGGCGTTTCAGTAGATTCACAATTCAGCCACTTTGCTTGGAAAAATACCCCTGTTGAAAAAGGCGGAATTGGCAATGTTCAATTTCCTCTCGTAGCAGATTTGGATAAAAATATCGCCAAAGAATATGGCGTTCTTTTTAACGATTCAATTGCCCTTAGAGGCCTTTTCATTATCGACAAAGAAGGAATTGTCCGTCATGCCTTAGTTAACGACTTACCTCTTGGCCGAAATGTAGATGAAGCTCTACGTATTTTAGATGCACTGCAGTTCACCGAAGAACACGGCGAAGTTTGCCCAGCCAACTGGAAAGATGGCGACGAAGCTATGAAGCCAACCGCTGATGGCGTTGCTGATTACTTAGCAAAACACGGAAAATAACTTACTCCCCCTCAAATGATTAATACTCCCTAACACAAAACACAATAAATGATTACTTAAAATATTCAAATTTATACACAAAACAAATAAAGTGATTTTATCACGAAAAACGCTCAAGTATTACCCGTGCTTGAGCGTTTTTTTTATTAGTGACTCACTTTTTTGATATT
>JADGBV010000168.1 GCA_015231345.1 Planctomycetota bacterium | reverse complement strand
GTTCTTTGCGTTCTTTTGTGGCTAATAATTTCGAAAACGCGATTATTACAGAGTCCGTGGCTATATAAAAATGGCGAAACTCTAGCCTAAGAGGAGATTATTTTAGACCTGTAAAAAGCCTAGAGTTGCGGTCAATTTCCCTTGCCTTGCCGATGCGTCAACTTATGCTAAAAAGCCAACTCTGATAAAACCACCAGATATCTTGTAGATTGATTAGTGTGGTTAAAATTAATTTATTTACAACGATAACATGAACGCTCCTTTTAATAAAAGCGCTGACCTCTTTTTGAAGTATGTTGATTTGAAGAGTCGCCTAAGCCAAGAAGTCCCCTTTTTAAGTAATACTTTCGGAGCCTACCAATGCAAAAACCTTATTGAATTTGGCTGTGGCGCTGGTGCTCACAGCGCAGCTCTCGCCAAAGCTGGATTCATGATTATGGCGACTGATTACAGCGACCGCCTTATTCAGGAAGCCAAGACCTATACCAACGAAAGCATGCAGGTCGAAAAAGCAGATCTCTGTCAATTGCCCGAATTAATACAAAAGCAAAAATATGACGGCGCATACTGCATAGGCAATACTTTGCTTCTACTCCCAGATAGCAGCATGCTCAAAAAAGCCCTCACAAATATTCATTCAATCTTAAAACCGGGATTTCCTTTTATTGCACATTTTATAAACACCGATTTATGCAGCGAGGAGAAAAATCGTTTTGGCCCCATTCGAAGCTTCCCCCATGAAGATGGCGGAGAGCTTATGCTCGTAAAGTCCTTCTTCCCTGAATACTCAGAGCATCATCCCGGCGTGAGCTTAATGGCCATCCACAGGAAAGAATCTGGTGAGTCCGTCGTTTTAGAGCATCATCAGAACCACTTTCTGGATATTTCCCCTCAAGACTTTAGCCAAATGGCAAAAGACGTGGGCTTTAAAAACATCAAATTGCTGAAAAACTTTTCAACTGACACTTTTGACCCAGAGAAGGACATAAGTCTAACGATGGTTCTAGAAGCTTGATAGACCTGATATTATGCCTCTCAAATTATCAGTTTTATTAGCTCTTAGAAGCAGCTTAGCTTTTTTTCTGCTTATATGTCCAATCTGGAGTCTTAGTCAAAGCAAAACGATTTTCATTTATAAGCCTAACAGTCGGTACACCTATAAACGCATTGATCACCCAGTAGAACCTGTCCAAATTCTCAATAATGAAATCATCGAAACTCTCAATAAGAAAATCGACACAAAATTTCTCTTATCCACACTTACCGACCGCATTGAAGAGCATTATATAAAAGAAGGCATTGCAAATAACGAGCTACTGCAATGGCTAAAAGAGCACGACCTCATCCGACGAAACCTCTGGCTTGCCATTGATCCGCACCTCGACGAAGCCCCTAAGGTTCTAGAAATATTTAATGAAATAAGATTAGCTAGACCCAAATACTTCGAGAAATATGCTCACCTAGCCATAGCATTCAGTTTAGTCTACGATACCCCCGATGCCATAACTTCATCTCGTTACCGCCTAATCTGGTGTGTAGACGAGAAACAGTATTTACCCCTACCCACCATGCTTGAAGTTTACGATTACTTCACAAACCCCAAAAACAGCAAATGGTTTAAATGTAAAATCGATAAATTAGTTTGGCCCCTACTCATTCACCTCGTCGACCTAGATCTCAATGAAGATGAGAGAACTTGGGCCTACAATAAATTCCGCTCACACCCTAAACCCTTGTGGGAAAGCTATAAGCTCATCAAATACGATTATGATAAACTCTTAAGGCGACCAAAGCTAGGCAGCAGAGCTTACTCACTGGAAAACTTATTTAATCCAAACTTCGGTGGAGTTTGTGTCGACCAAACCCATGGCTCATCCAGAGTCATGAAAACATTTGGCATTCCCTCCATCAAAGTCAACGGACACGGACGTTTTGGAGGCATCGGACACGCATGGTGCGGATTCCTCAGGCAAAAAGGAAGTAGATACTTCTTTGACTTCACGGGTCGCTACAATCAGAACTACTATTGGACAGGAAAGGTTTTCAATCCTCATACTCGAGAGAATACTAGCGATAGAAGCATGGCCATGATGCTCGATGGTGCCTTAGTCAGTTATTACAAATACATTGTCGCCACCTCGCTCAGCCGTATCGCAGCTAGCATCGAAGAAAAACACCCGCTTGCTGCACAAAAACTCTACTGGCAAGCCATCGATGAAAACGCCTATGCTCCGGAAGGCTGGAAAGGCTTAGCTTGGCAAATGAAGAAAAAGCAAGTCGAGAAAGATGATGTGTCCAAATTTTTCCGTGAGATGTTTAAGGAACACTCAGATCACCCCGACCTCAGCCTAGAGCTTATGAAAGAATGCTGTGTGCCTGATATCGTAGCAAGTTCTCATACTCGAGAAAAACATTTTCGTTCAGCAGCTCGCATGTACAAAGATCGACCTGACCTAGAAGTGGACCTACGTATATTCCAATGCCAATCTCTTTTTAAGGAAGGCGATATCAAAAATGCCGTCAACTTATCCTCAAAAACATTCGCCAAACACACAAATCAAGGAACTCTCGTCATTCCCTTAGCAAAAATGATGGTCGAAGGCACAGCAGATAAATCCGCAAAGGTGCGCAGTCAATGCCATGATATTCTTCATAAGATTACCGAAAAGCAGTTTCCTAAAGAATATAACGGTGAGGCATCAGTGGCTTATGTGCAAATGAGAGAGCTTATTGATTCTATTGTGTTGGAGTAGTGGGGACTTTATTATTCTCAGCAAAATCATAGAACAAATCAAGACTCTAACCAAAGACCAAATTCAACACAATCTATTTACCTCTAAATATGCTTATTTACCAAATTTCTGACCTTCATATCCATGATAACATAGACAATCATGTCTATGAGAACTTCTCGCAATTAATGTCCTTCTTTGCAAAAAGCCCCCCGGACTTACTCGTTCTCACTGGAGACTTAAGTGATGATGATGGCTCAAAACAAGCATATCAGCATATCAAATCATTAATTCCGCAGAATATGAATTATATTATTGTTCCTGGAAACCATGACAAATGCTCAGTTATCCACGAGGTATTTCCTGCAGATTACGGCAGGGACAATGATTTTTGTCATAGCCTTCCGACTGACAGCCTCGATCTGGTCTTTGTTAACACAAGCTCCTATTCTTTACCTCAAAAGCAAATCGACTATCTCGGAAGCAAACATATACGCAAAGGCTCAGTTCTATTCATTCATCACCCGCCGCAGCTCATTTCACAAGGCTATATGGCCCTCAAGCATTCATTAAAAAATCACAAAGCCGTATCACAGGCAATTTCTAAAAGCAATATCAGCCATGTCTTTTGTGGGCACTTTCATAATGAGTACGAAGGTGAATTTGATGGCTATAAATTATACCTCACACCTTCACCAGCATTTAAAATAAATCTATACTCTGAAAAGCTTCAGCTTGAAGAGCCCTCCCCGGCTTTTCGCGAAATTAAGATTGATACCAAAGAAGTGACATCGACAGTCATTGAGCTTAGCAATTCAATAGGCTGATTGTAGGCATGAGTCATTAAGAAGCTCCATAATCCAGGGCTAACGCATCAAAATCATAAGTCATTGAAAAATAAGCCACAGAGCGCACAGAGGCCTCAGAGAAATGCTCAGTGTTCTCTGAAATCTCTGTGACTAAAATATTCAAATACAGTCAGTTAGATTTTTTCGAGGCATAGTCTGTAGATTTGATGCGTTTGCCCTGTCCATAATCCTTATTCAGTTGCCAGCACTTATCTCAGGATAAAATTCCGCCATGAAAGACAAGTACATCAACTATGACTTCAGCTAACGACAATAAAGCCCCAATTAAAGTTGCCTGCGTCGGTGATAGCATCACTTTTGGATCAGGCATAAAAGATCGCAAAAACAAGTCCTACCCTGCTCAATTAGCTAGAATGCTAGGCTCAAAATATACAGTAAATAACTTTGGTGTTGGTGGCGCCACATTGCTTAAAAAAGGTGATAAGCCATACTGGGAGCTCAAAAGATTTCAATCAGCCAAGAAATTTGGCCCCAATATTGTCGTGATAAAACTTGGCACCAATGATTCAAAACCCCAGAATTGGCAACATAAATCCGAATTTAAAGCTAATTATCTTGAATTCATAGGAATATTTAAAAATCTAGAAAGTAAGCCTAAAGTATCGATTTGTTATCCCATACCTGTCTTCGCTGAGAGTTGGGGCATTACGGAGGAGATTGTCAAAGGAGAAGTTATCCCCCTTATCAAAGAGATCGCAAATGAGGCAAAGGTTGAAGTGATCGACTGTTATGATGCTCTAAAAGGAAAAGCTGATCTCGTCCCTGATAACGTGCACCCAAATGCTGGCGGAGCAACCTTAATAGCTGAAAGCGTTGCTAAGCATCTTGGTAAAAGCAAATCACAAGAATAAGTGAGTCATTCTTGCCGGTTTTAATTCCCAACATGCTTCTATTATCAAGCACCGATCACAAATAAACCAGCAAACGCCGGCCACTTAGCTATTAAACAAAGATCTTAACGGCTTCAGGAGGAAAGAACAACTCCAACTGATCTCCCTTTTCAAGAGTAGCAACATCACTTTGCTGAGCAAAAACATGAATTAAAGCTGAAGAGCCTACACTCACAACATACTCAACATGCAAAGCTCTGGGAATACTATTCACCACTTTGCCCTTAATTGTGTTGCCAGGATTTGCATCGTCCTCTTGTTGGCCTGCGCCTGCACTTTTATTGAGTTTAATCGCTGGAGCCGTAACTTCAAAATGCACATTGCTACCATGCGAAAACTCACCCTTGCACTTAATTTGTCCAAGAGGAGTTTTGAGTGTTGTCTGCTTACTGCTGGAGTCCTCAATTACCCCTTCATATATATTCTTCACACGCAAAAATCGCGCCACATCAACGTCTTCAGGCTCTTGGTAAAGTTCATCTAAAGCACCCACTTGCACCAATTTACCATCTCTAAGTATCCCTACTCTATCGGCCATTAAGCGGGTCTCTTCAATATTATGACAAATATGAACAACTGTTGTATTTGTTTCTCGGTGTATACGCTGTATTTCTAAGCAAGTTCTTTCGCGCATTTCTTCGTCTAATGCACTGACAGGCTCATCCAATAAAAGCACATGAGGGTCCAGAACCAAAGCTCTTGCCAATGAGACTCTCTGACGTTCACCACCTGACAAGCCTTGAATGCCACGATTTAAAATATAACTTATATTGAGCATTTCACAGACAGAAGAAACCTTCTCAGTTGCAGATACCCCACGGGCTTTTAAGCCAAATTCAATATTATCCCTAACACTTAAATGAGGGAATAAAGCATAATCTTGCGGCACATAACCTAGACCTCTTTTTCGTGGCTCTACCTGAGTCACATCTTGCCCATTAATAAGTAGAGCCCCTGAAGATGCCCTTCTTAAACCAGCCAAGCACTCCAAGAGCAAGGTTTTACCTGAACCGGGACGACCTAATAAAACAAAGTATTCGCCTTCTTTTATGCTGACATTTAAAGGGCCAAGACGAAAATTGCCGACATCGAAAATAAGGTCACGTACTTCGATCATAGGCCTATGCTCGAACGGCCTCCAATACGACGCATAAATATAAGCACACAGGCAGCCACAATAATAAGTAACATAGAGATCGCCATGGCATTTTCCAAGCGACCAACAGATTGCTCTAGGTAAATAGTTGTACTCAAGACTTCTGTTCTTCCCCTAAAGGTGCCTACAAAAATCATCAAGGGGCCAAAAATACCAAAGGCCCTTGCCCAGGTCAGAATAGCACCCGCAGTAATGCCACCTTTAGCGAGGGGAAGCGAGACCTTAAAAAAACTACGCCATGGAGAACACCCCAGTGTGAGAGCCACATGCTCATAGCGCGTATCCACATCATCAAAAGCAACTTTGGCTGACCTTATGGCAAAGGAAGCAGAAAGAGCAAATTGACACAAGACAATGCCTTTTGGCTGGAGAACGAACTCTAAGCCCATATCCTCAATCCAACGTCCAATGGAAGTATGGGAAAAGAAAACAAGCAGAGTCATACCTGCCACCAAAGGGGGAAAGACAATAGGTAGATCGACAGCTGTATCGACAAAAATATGACCAGGAAAACGGTAACGACTAAGTGCATAGCCCATTGGGATAGCAAAGAAAAGTGCAATCATTGTAGTGAGAGTACTTGTCCACAAACTCATCCATAGTGCATGGTGAGTTTCTTTACTGGTAAAGACCCATTTAATGGCCTCAGCATTAATAAAGGTGATATCTGCAAATAATAGCAAGACACCAAAAGAAAGAAAACTAAGAGAGATAAAAATAAAAGTGGCAACAAAAATATTACCAGATAAACTCTGTACGGGCTGTTGTGTAAATTGCAAAATTAAGGAGCGTCTGTGCGGTAATGATGCTTCTTAAAAATGGGTTTAGCTTCAGCTGATGCGAGGAAATCCATATATGATTTTGAAAGATCAGTATATCTCGAAAAAGACAACTCACCCGCTGTCACCTCACTAATCACATTCATGCCCACGGGAATATTAACCATTTCAGCACTATCTGCATACTGACCGTAAAGAGCATCCCATACGATAACGGCATCTAAACTGCCTGCTTTAAGCTGAATCCCCAAGTCGTTCACCGTCATAGCCTGATAAACAAGATTAGACTCATAATCCTCCTTATTAAGACCATACTTCTCAAAAATCTTAAGGCTTTTTTTTCCAATAGCACAAGCCTTAGGACTTCCCAAGCCGAAACGTACACCTGGCTTCAAAAGATCTTTCACACTTTTTATATTTTTCGGATTTGATTTTTGCGTCAGAATAACAGGAACAAAATAGCAGAGGCTTTTAGAACTCTCAATAAGTGACTCATTCTTAGCCATTTCAATATAATGCTTATCCCCAGGAATATAAACATCGCCCTTTTTATAGACCTTTATTTTACCTAGCAACATCTCACTGCCTTCATAGCTTATGGAAACATTCACCTTACGGCCTTCATTTTGCATTTTCTCCTGAAAAAGTTGTGAAAGCTCAGCAATGGGGGGGCGAATACCAGCACCACAATAAACGATAAGCTCGGGGGACTGGCCTGATTGAGAACCACAACTCTGCAGAAGTAGCGTAAATGCTATAAGAAAAATAGCACGAAAAAGCTTAGGTGACATTATTTATTATAACCGTGTTTCTTAAAAATGCCTTTGCCGTGTTTTAGAGTATAGTCGATAAATTTTTGAATATCCTCTGCTCTATCTTGATTGTTTAAGCCCATAACATGAACACCAATTTCTTCTTCGTATTCGTAAGGAGCTTTAACGACTTCCACAGCATCACCAAAAGTATTAGCCACGCCATTCCACATAATCACGGCATCAACCACTTTGACTTTAATGTAATTACCTAAAGTGCTGTGACCTTTAGTCAGGCGAGAATCTACATTCTCCATCACTTTTTCGTAAAGGCCTTTTTTCTTGAGCAAGGCTTCAACCATTTCTCCGCAAGTGGAGTACTCTGGGTTGCTTAAAGCGACTTTGATACCCGGATTTGCCAGGTCTTCTATGGATTTGATATTCTTAGGGTTGCCTGGGACGACAGTTAGAACTGGAGCAACGTAGCCTACAGCCGCATGTGACTGATATCGCTTTGCATCTTTGACATATTGCAAAAAAGGGTCATGAGTGATTAAAATATCACCTTTTCCTCCAGTTTTCACCAATGGCAAAAATTCTTCACTGCCGGCAAAAGATGAGATCACTTTTATACCCGTTTCTTTGGTAAAAGCTTCTGTGAGTTCATTACAAGGGCTAGCGAAAGAACTGCCGCATAAAAGAATTAATTCTTCATCTGCCCCTCCACTTTCCTTCTCTCCGCAGCCTAAAAATGTGCTAATGAGAAACAAGCCAGTTATCAATGA
>JADGBV010000167.1 GCA_015231345.1 Planctomycetota bacterium | reverse complement strand
CATATAATGATGAATAACTCATCCTTTTTAGGTCTTGGTCGGATTTTCTTGCCAGTTCTGGGTTTGGAAAATTCACATATCTTTTGTTATTTCAATTTGTCATATCGACAGAGCATATTTATCTCGTTGATGTTCCTAATATTCACAACAGGTCCTGTTGTTTACACGACTGAGAAGCCATCGGACATTGTTGATTTAAGCCAATGGAAGCTTACACTCCCTTATTTCAAGCCTGGTACGAAGTCGGCCATTGAGATCTTACAGCCGGAATTGCATGATTATCAGAATGCCAAGTGTTTCTTCGTGAATAAGGCTGATAATAGTCTTGTTTTTCGAGCACATTGTACAGATACGACAACGAAGTCCTCCAAGTACCCGCGCTGCGAATTGAGAGAGATGCAAGGGGGCAAATTAAATAATGCGAAGCAAAAGAAAGCCCAGTGGAGCACCTCTGACGGTAAGCTCCATAGGATGACATTAGTTCAGGCAATAACATCAGTTCCGAATGTTAAAAAGCACGTCGTCGCTGGGCAAATACATGACGCTGATGATGATGTTATTATGATACGACTGGAAGCTCGGAAGCTGTTTGTGGAACGTAATAAGTTCGGTGATGTTACTCTAGACCAAGATTACAGATTGGGAAGCAAGTTCACAATCAGAATCGATGCATACGACGGCTTTATTAAGGTTTGGTACAATGGCGTTCTGAAAATGGAATGGGAATACGCGAGAGACAAATGCTATTTTAAAGCGGGGTGTTACACTCAATCAAACACGAGTAAGGGTGATAAGCCAGAATCTTATGGTGAGGTTGTGATACATAAACTTGTCATGGAGCATACAGATATGGCAAGACTGGAATAAGGTTCTACTGATGAAGTTTCAAGGGCTGATCTTGTGAATTTATAATGATTTAATCCGTGTTAGAAATAAATGAAGATTGCTATAGTCATTTTTAGCTATGGCTTGAACGGACTCGGTAGACTAGCATAATAGTAAACCAATTTTGTTCTTTTTCTGATTTTCAAACCTCCGGGGATTACATGAAACGATTAGCTGTGCTTTTTTTTGTTTGCTTTTGTTGTGTGATTCACGCAACAAGTTTTGATGAAGGATTCCGCAATCCCTCTGATGAGATGAAACCATGGTGCTATTGGTATTGGCTTGAAGGAAACATAACAAAAGAGGGAATCAGCAAAGACCTTGAATCCATGGCCGAGGTCGGGATTAAACGTGCCATGATCGGGAATATCACACTACAGAAAAAGACTGGGCCAATCAAGATGATGTCCCCGGAGTGGATCGAAATGACTCGATATGCGTTTAAAGAAGCAAAGCGAACCGGTGTCGCTCTTTATATGTTTAATGGGCCGGGGTGGAGTCAATCGGGCGGGCCATGGATTAAGCCTGAACAATCCATGCGTCGTATTACTTGGCGTGAAATCGCAACTAAGGGTGGAGCTTTCTCAAAGAAACTGCGCCCTCCAGAGATCCCTGCGAGCCAGGACGTCGCTGTTCTTGCTGTTCCCCAGCTTTCTGCAGTATCCATTGAAGGGATTAAAAAAGGAAACAAGTTTACTTTTAGCCACTCTCAACCCTTCACGGCACGAGCCCTTCTAATAGATGGCAATGCCAAAGGAAAACTCTACGCTCTACACAATGGAAAGCGCACGCTTATTGAAACAATTGATGCAAACCGAGGGAACCCCAAGACGGACTTCCTTGTGGGTGGTCTTCAAGCATTTAGCTTTAAAGATACTCAAGCGAAGGCATTTGAATTCGTGATGGCCCCAGAGCCTCCAAAGAGAAAAAGAGGGCCTAAGGCAGGTTGGAATAATGAATCGATGAAAGTGATTTTGACCTCTGAGCCAAAGATCACAAAAGTCTTTCATAAGCAGATGGGTCGTATGCATCCTACTCCAGCGCCAACTTGGGAGTCTTACATATTCAAAGATACGGTAGAACCCAATGATGCTTCCGTACTCATCAAACAAAAGGATGTCCTAAACCTAAGCGGCAAGCTTAAAGCTGATGGAACTTTGAATTGTACATTACCTAAAGGGAAATGGAATGTTATCTATTTTGGCATGGTTCCCACTGGCAAGCTAAACCATCCAGCTCCACCTGAGGCGACGGGCTTTGAGGTGGATAAAATGAGCAAGAAGTACACGCGGTATCACTTTAACTCACAATTTAATACACTCATGCAAGCGATGACTGTAGAGGAAAAGGCAGCCTTCAAAGGGATCACCATCGATAGCTACGAAGTCGGTGCACAGAACTGGACCGATGGCTTTGAATCTGAATTCATGAAACGCAATGGCTATGACCCCATAGCTCTTTTGCCTGTTATGACAGGTCGGGTGATCGATAGTGCCAAATCATCTGAACAGTTTCTTTGGGATCTTAGACGTAGTGTCTCTGATATGATCGCTGAGAACTATGTCGGTGAACTTCGAAAATGTGCTCATGAACAGGGATTAACGCTATGGTGTGAGAATTATGGTCACTGGGGTTTTCCCGGGGATTTTCTAATTTACGGTGGTTATTCCGATGAAATTGGTGGTGAGTTTTGGGTGACACCGAAAGACCGCGGAACGATAGAATGTCGTGCAGCAAGTTCAGCGGCGCATATCTATGGTAAGCGCCGCGTATTTGCCGAAGCGTTCACTAATAGGTTGATGCTTGAGGATCACCCCTATAAAATTAAAGCTCGCGGCGAAGAATTGTTCTGCGAGGGGATCAATCATTTTGTGCTTCATGTTTATGTGCATCAACCTAGCGATGGAACACCGGGAACTAATCCATGGTTTGGCACACCCTTTCATCGTAATACTCCCTGGTTTAATCAAGCACAGGGGTGGGTGAAATACCTGCAGCGATGCCATTATATGTTGCAGCAAGGTGAATCGTCAGCCGATGTGGCTGTCTATATTGGTGATTTTGCTCCTCAGATGACAGGCCCAGCCAATCCAGTTCCGGCAGGGTATGATTATGACTATGTCGGGTCAGACGCTATTCTTAGAAACTTGAATGTGGTCGATGGTGAATGGGTCATTTATGATGAGATAAATCCAACACTCATCTCTGCTCGTTATAAAGTCATGGCTATGCCTAAGCTCAAATATATTCGTCCACATGTGCAAAAACGCATTGATGCGTTAATTGCCAAGGGCGGCAAGATTGTTCAAGGCGTGCCGGTGCAAACATCAACCCTGGAGAGGGTAGGGGTGGGGCCGGTTGTGGCTAATTCGACGTGCTCACTGCGCTGGAAATCACGCAAATTGGACGACGGAGAATTATTTTTCCTCTCAAATTTCGAAAAAACGGGACCTTTTGAGGTCACTTTACGCGTAAAGGGAAAGGTGCCTGAGCTTTTCAATCCTGTAAGGGGTGAAATTAAAAAAATGGCTCGTTATAGCGTGGAGAAGACTGGGACGAGAATATTCCTTGATGTCAAAGACCTGGCAGACTCATATTTTATCGTCTTTCGCGACGCCTCTTCTGTACCCTCTATCGTTGATGTATCTGGTGGTGAAATCAATCTATTCTATGATGAGTCAAGTAGACTGATGGCTGAAACCAACACAGCCGGGGAGTACAAGGTGACCACGAGCGAAGGTAAGACGAGGTCCATCATCGTCGAGTCTGAAAGCTATGCTATTGACTCGCCTTGGAAGACGACGAAAAAGGGATCCTATATAATCGATCAAGAAACGACCTTCACACTGCCTGCGTCATTTGCAGGTAAGGAAGGTATTATGCTAGATCTTGGCAAGGTCGAGGTTATGGCCAAAGTAACATTAAACGGAAGCGAATTTGAATGCCTCTGGATGCCCCCCTTCGTTCTTGATGTGACGAAGGCCATCAAAGAAGGTGCGAATAAGCTTTCTATCCAAGTGACTTCCACCTCTAAAGGTGCACCGAAGTTAGGTGAAACGATCCACTTGCGGGCGATGACTCAAACATTGAGTGCCTCAGAGAAGCCGAATGTTCTTCTCATTTCCATTGATGACCTCAATGACTGGATCGGTTGTATGGACGGTCACTCTCAAGCGAAGACCCCAAATATTGATCGCTTAGCTAAGCGCGGCGTTCTCTTTGCCAATGCTCATTGCCAATCCCCTGTCTGCAACCCCTCTCGTGCAAGTATGATGACCTCGCTGTACCCTGAAACAACGGGGATTTACTTTTTAAGCCCAGAGCTTCACGAAACTCCCATTACTCAAAAACACAGAGTCATGCCCATGAGATTTCATGATGATGGATATCATGTTGCTGCGGCAGGAAAACTTTTTCACCATAATGATGCTAAGCATTTTCCTATCTATGCTGGTCAATTTGGCACGTTTGGACCTCTTCCGAAAAAGAAGCTCTCTGCATTCGAGGGGCATCGACTTTGGGATTGGGGGGCTTTTCCTGATACCGATGAAAAAATGCCCGATTACAAGATTGCTGCATGGGGGGTGAAGCAGCTGGAGAAGAGTTTTGATAAACCGTTTTTTCTTGCAACGGGATTTTACCGTCCCCATGTGCCGCAGTATGCCCCTAAAAAGTGGTTTGATCTTTACCCTATGGATACGCTTAAGCTTCCAAAGGTGCTGAGTAATGATCTTGATGATCTATCAGAGTATGCCGTTAACCTAACACGTTTAAAGCACGTATCCCCAGGGCATGACTGGGTTGTTAAGAGCGATGAGTGGAAGCCTCTTGTACAATCCTACCTTGCTTGTGTAAGTTTTGTGGATCATCAGGTTGGAAAAGTTATTGATGCTTTAGATAAGAATAAGCAAAAAGATAATACGATAATCGTTTTATATAGTGATCATGGTTTTCATCTTGGTGAGAAAGAAAGGTGGGCCAAGCGCAGTATCTGGCAGGATGGAGCCAGGGTTCCTATGATTATTGCTGGTCCTGGCATTGCAAAAGGGAAGGTTTGTAGTAAACCAGTTCAGTTACTTGATATCTACCCAACATTACTTGAGCTAAGTGGGTTGGTTAGGAATCCCGCGCATGAAGGTCAATCGCTTGCTAAGCTACTAAAGAACCCTGAGGCTGAGTGGTCACATATGGCACGGTCCAGTTTTGGTCCTGGCAATGTGGCTATCATTTCTGAGCGTTATCGCTATATTCACTACAATGACGGTAGCGAAGAATTTTATGACCACAAAAACGATCCCAACGAGTGGAATAATCAGATCAAGAATTCTGAAATGGCACCCTTGATTGAACAACACAGAGCGCATTTACCTGAAAAGGTTCACCCTGTTCTCGAAGGAAATTCAACGGGGCATAAAGCCTTCTCCGCCAGTGAGGCCATTCACTTGGGTAAGTCGATCCCAGGAAAAGAGCTAAAATAAGAAGTGATGGAGCTGTCACCAATTCGGGAAGTGAGGAAGTGTTCTTAATTTAAGATATCTTTAAGGTATTGCCCGGTATATGACTTCTTATTTCTAGAGACCTGTTCTGGAGTTCCTTGAGCGATGATATGTCCACCTTCATAGCCACCTTCTGGGCCCATATCGACAATGTAATCGGCAACTTTAATCACATCTAGGTTATGTTCAATAACTAAGACTGTATTTCCACCGGCAACTAATTGGTTTAAAACAGAAATGAGTTTATTGATATCTTCAAAATGCAGGCCAGTTGTGGGCTCATCTAGAATGTAAAAGGTATTGCCAGTGCTTCTTTTAGAAAGTTCGGCAGCCAGTTTTATTCTTTGGCTTTCACCTCCACTTAGGGTGGTGCTGCTTTGGCCAAGCTTGAGATAACCTAAGCCCACTTGCATAAGAGTGTGTAAGCCTGGTAAAATGGCTGGATGGTCTTTGAATAATTCTGCCGCATCTTCTACTGTTAGCTCGAGAATATCAAAAATACTTTTGCCTTTATAGTGAACTTCAAGGGTCTCTGGCGTGAAGCGTTTGCCTTTGCAAACATCACAAGTTACTGCGACATCAGCTAAAAAATGCATTTCTATGATTTTAGTTCCTTGTCCCTCACAGGCTTCACAGCGTCCACCTTTGACATTAAAACTAAATCGACCAGGTTTATAACCTCTGGCTTTGGCTATGGGCAACATGGCGTATAGTTTTCTTATGGGGTCTAGTATTTTAACATATGTGGCTGGATTTGACCTCGTTGTTTTGCCTATGGGTGATTGGTCGATATCGATGACTTTGTCTATGCTTTCGATTCCTGTTAGTTTTTTATAGTCACCAGGTCGCACGCTGACACGAGCTAAGGATTTTTGAATAGCGGGGTAGAGTGTTTTGTTGATAAGAGAGCTTTTTCCCGACCCACTAACTCCAGTAATAGCCACAAAGATCCCTAAAGGAATTTGTAGCTTAACATTTTGTAAATTATTGGTTGAAGCGCCGCTTAGACATAATTTACCTTTCTTGCCCCGTCTTCTTTTAGAAGGAATCGTAATGCTTTTGGCTCCGCTTAAGTATTGAGCTGTTTGGGTTTGACCTTTTTTTATGATATTTGCTGGTGTGTCGTTGGCGACAACATGCCCGCCATGTTCGCCAGCCCAGGGGCCAATATCAATAAGTCTATCGGCATGGCGAATGGTTTCTTCATCATGTTCGACGACGATAACAGTATTCCCTAGCTCTTTTAGGTCCATAAGAGATTGGATGAGTTTTAAGTTATCCCGTTGGTGTAAGCCAATTGAGGGCTCATCTAAAACATAAATCACACCGACAAGCTTACTGCCAATTTGACTGGCAAGTCTAATACGCTGGGCCTCTCCACCACTTAATGTGCCAGATGTTCGGTTGAGTGTGAGGTAGTGCAAACCAACTTGTTTCATAAAGCTAAGGCGAGAACTCACCTCTTTAATGACTTCTTTGGCTACAATAAGATCCTCTTTATTGAGTTTGATGTTTAAGAAAAAATCTAAAGCAGAGCCAATGGGGAGTTTGGTGACATCATAAATATTCAGTTTTGCAACTGTGATATACTTCATTTCATTTTTTAAGCGAAAGCCTTCGCAAGAGGTGCAGGGTTTTGCACTTAGAAAACGATGAATTCGACTTTTGGTTGATTCACTATCTGCCGTATGAAACTTATGCTCTAACTCGCTTATAATTCCCGGAAAACTACCTCGAGTTCCGGCACTTTGGTCACCATAGAGTAAAACCGTTTTCGCTTTTTTGCTTAGTTTTTCAAAAGGCGTACTGGTCGATATTTTATGAGCTTTTAATGTGCGATCAATTTGTGAAGGAAATTTAAGCCACATGAAATGACTCAGTTTCATGGCATTGGCTAATGCTCCATCATCCAAACTCATCTCGGGGTTTGGGATGAGTAAATTTTCATCGATGACCATTTCTGTTCCTAAACCATGGCAATCATTACAGGCTCCAAAAGGAGAATTAAATGAGAAATTTCTTGGTTCAATTTCGCCAAAAGAGAAATCGCAATCTGGACAAGCAAATGATGCACTAATGAACTCTTCATCTTCTCCACTATCAAGAATCAAACTATTTTTGCCAAGCTTCAAAGCTGTTTCCACAGATGCAGCTAATCTTGGGCGTTCGATATCTTTACTGACAAAACGGTCAATGACGACGGCGATAGAATGTTTTGTTTTTATATTTAATACAGGTAGGTCGTCATCACTAAAATAGACCTCTCCATCGACTTTGATTCTAGAAAAACCTTCCTTGGCTGCCATTTCGAGTAGCTCCTTATGCTCACCTTTACGCCCACGGACTAATGGCGCGAGAACACTAAATTTCTTATGTTTGGTGTGTAAAAGGCGGTCCACGATTTGCGAACTTGTCTGCTTATGAATCGATTTTTTGCAATGGGGGCAATGGGCCTTGCCAACACGAGCGAATAGGACTCGTAAATAGTCGTAGATTTCCGTCACTGTTGCTACGGTAGAGCGTGGGTTCATGGAGCCCTTGCGCTGCTCTATGGCTATGGTGGGTCCTAAGCCATCAATGGACTCGACTTTAGGTTTATTGGCT
>JADGBV010000166.1 GCA_015231345.1 Planctomycetota bacterium | reverse complement strand
TCGGCAAATTCGACTTCGTTAAAGCCAACACTTGCTTTGCTGCCATCATAAACAAGAGGGCGTTTAATTAAATAGCCATCGCCAGCAAGAAGCTTGATTTGCTGAGCCGCGCTTAAATCCTTTTTCTTTTCTTTCATATTCAATTCTTTATAGCGACCTCCTGAAGTATTATAGAACTTATCGATTACTTTACCGGATAGGCTTATAATCTCCTTAAGCTCTTTTTGCGAAGGAGGCTTTTGAGTCACATCGATATAATCAAAATCGAGATCATGTTCTTTCAACCATTTCTCAGCTTTACGAGCCGTACCACATTTTTTATAGCCATAAAATTTAATGGCGCCAGTCTTGCTTTTCGCTTTGGCCTTTTTTGTGGCACTCGTCTTTTTGGCTGGCTTAGAGCTTGCAGCGGTTTTTGATGCGCTTGAAGGGTCTTTTAGCTCCTTGATTAAAGCCAACACATCCTCATGATGAGTTTTAGTATTCACTTTTGCCATCACATGAGCTATTTTACCCTTCGGGTCAACAATAAACGAGGTTCTCAAAATCCCCATAAATTCCCTACCCATAAATTTTTTCAGATCCCAAACGCCATACTTCTCAGCAATCTTGTGTTCTTCATCAGACAAAAGCTCGAGTTTGAGTTCTTTCTTGGTTTCGAAATTCTTCAGTTTATTGACTGGATCAGGACTTAAGGCAAGTACGGCAATTTTCTCTTTTTTAAGTTGGCTTTCAATGCTTGAAATACCACAAGCCTGCACTGTGCATCCTGGCGTATTGGCCTTGGGGTAAAAATAGACCACAACCCACTGCCCGAGATAATCGGATAATTTTATCTTTTTGCCATCTTGATCTGCCAAGGTAAAAAGAGGAGCTTTTTTGCCAACTTCAAGTAATGCCATGATTTTGTCTATTTCGGTAAAGTTATGCCACAATTAAACTGCTAAATCTTAGCCGTCAATTGCCAACGCATACGAAATGCTAGGGAAAATAGAAGTGCATCGACGCAGAGATGCCGCTTTTTTACCAGAGAAATAGACGATCTAAGACTTGCATCCAGCTTTGACGATTTATATTCACTATCCAATTTTTAAATAGACTTTTTGGTTGTTATTATTTACTTAGATGAGATTAGTTAGCATCATTTTCATCACGTTTCTGCCTTTCTGCTTCTGCTCAGAGACACAGTTTAGCCATCAGCGGCTTTCCCTGCCTTGCGAAGGACTCATTTTTCAAAACTTCGACAACTTCCCTGCCAAAAAAGGAGCTTGGTACACAACAGAGGTCGATCACTTTACCCTGACTCCTTCTCCAAAAGGCTCATTCCGGTCTCCGAAAGGCCTAATACTGCAAGGGGCAGTCAAAGGCCCTCAAGCTCAACTTAGAGTCCCACTTAACCCCGATCATACAGCAAGACCCATTAAGGCTTTAAGCATACACAAAGGCAGAGTCATGCTGAGGGCTAATTGTCGAGGCCTTATTCGCTATAGTGCCAAAGACTCCCTGGGGAATATTCATTATTCAGCATGGCAAAAATTTTACTCTAGCCCCAAAGAAAGCTTAGGGCAAAAGCCCCAGATGATTATTAATCAGTACTGGGCAGCACAGTGGCGCCATATTGAATTTTCCGAACTAGGTGAACTTGGCAAAGTATTGACCCCTCATGAAATAGAAGTCAGATTACCTAAAAACATCACCGACTTTATCATTCATCTTGATGAGTTTATTCTCGACACTGATTTTATGCTCGAGTCTCAAGAAGATAGTTACCAGCTTATGCCTTGTCATAACCTCTGGCCTCAAGAAAAATTTCCACACCCCGCCTTTACCTTTGCTATGCATGAAAATTGGCAGCTTTGCAATACACAAATCCTCACTCAACTCATCAATCCACAAATGAAATGCCAAAATGGCAACCTCAAAATTCAATACCAGTGGAATGGAAAGGCGCCCTTAATGAAAGAAGCCTTAAGCGAAACAATTGAAATCCCATTTATACCGGAGAACTATCCCATTCACCTCGCAACACACAAAGGGGTCGTTGGCTTAAGACTCACATTAAAATCATCGGGAATCACTCACGCTTTCCTCAAGCTTAATTTTTCAGAACAAAGGATTCGAAGTCTCCAACAAAGCTCACTAGGCTCTCAACCTGAAAGAGAGATTTTTTCAACCCGCATCCCCCTAGACTTTACTGGCCGACGAGTTTTTGATATCCCCCTCAGCTTCCTAGGTCTCCCTGTCCGTAGTCAGTATCGCAAGCATAATAAGAAAATCGATGGACACCTTAAACTAGATTCACTCCTTATCATTCATCAAACTCAAGCCCTCAAGCAAAGCCCACAAGAACATAGCATTGAAGTCCTGCAAGTAGAAGAGTGGAGCCATAAAAAGATCTGGCAAGATCATTATCCTTATCTGGCGGTTGCCCAAAATAACCTCAAAACGCCTCATCTGAACTCCTACAAGACAAAAGCATCAGAAGGAGTACTTATCCATAATATGAATGACGCCATCTTCAATAGCACCATCAAGAAAAGCAGAAATACGGGCGAGATCCAACTCCAGCACATACCTCAAGTCGCCATTATGGGCGAAAGAGCATGTCAGATTCATATTCCCAGCAAAAAAGCCAATGAAGCTGTTGACTTACAAGTGCAGCTGAGCATTAATAAACAAAAAAGGTCCATTCATACTCGAGCCGGACTGCAAGCACACCAAATGGCTGCCCATATTATTAGTTCACACAAAGGGTTTATCAGCTACCTTGTAGAAGATCAAAATGGGCTGATTTTTGCTTCACCGCCTTCTCCATTTCCCGCTTGGCCATACTCTTTAAAAGCCGAACTGCCTTATCACAAAAAATTGTCTTCGCGTATATTTTTTGAGCCTCTGCAGCAAGAGAGGTCGAAGTATAGGGACATAAAAGGCAATAATAGCAATATTGCATTCCCTGTCTTTCCCTCTGGTTTTCAAATAACCTACCCCAAGCATACCGGCCATGCGGATATCATTCTGGATGATATAATTGTCTGGGACTCTTTCCATAAGACCAAGTTAGGACGTGCTAAGTTAGCCACCGTTAAGCCTTACTATTATGATGCTCAACAATTGCATACAAAGAAATTTTTTAGCCAATACGATGGTTGGCATATTAGCAAGCTTTCAACCGCCATTGCTGCTAAGCCTCTCTTTCGAATCACCGCAGATGCTGAGCAGAAAGCCCTCGATAAGATTACACAAGCTTCATTGAAGTATCAAGAAGCATTCAAGAAATGGCAAACACTTAAAAGCTTAGACCCTGATTCAGAGAAGACTACGGAAGATTTTCTCCCTCCTTCAGCAAAAGTTAGTCAATTGGGAACTATGCCACTTTTAAATCAATTTCAAAGCGGAACTGATCACTTATTCTTTGATATCACATGGCAGGAGCAAGATGCTCCCAAAGAATGGTGTCATTGGGGAGGATCGGAAGTTTGTTTGGATACGGTCATTCCCCTTAAAGATAATCCCGCCTATATTCCCCTGCATAAAGGCGTCATCGGCTTACGCCTAAAGCTCTTCCATAGTGCTCATAGCAATACTTACCTGCGCATCAGTTTCGAAGATGAAGAGAAGCGGATTTTCACTCGTTATGTTCCCCTTGAAAGTCCGGGGCAATTTGTTTACGATCTTTTTTTTGATAACCTGAACTTTGAAATCACAACACGTCGAGGAGCCAGAGTGCAACTAGAGAAAGCTCCACAAAAGCTTCGTCTTTATTCCCTGGCTCTACAACATAAACCTCTTTCAGCGCAGCATGGGGGGCAGCAAAGCATTAAGCTCTATGAAGCGGATTATATCATCGATCGCCGAGTTATGAAAACAATTCCTTTTGCTGTTAGGAAATAGTGCGGAGGCAAATCACAGATGAACACAGGCTGGTACGCAATCAATCAAAAAAATCATTCCACGAACCCGCACCTGTACCATAGCATTGTAAACTGCTTGCCTAATCAATAATGTTATTACAGTAATTACTCTATCGAGGAAATTCATGGTTACAAAATTATCAAGAATCGGAAACTCACAAGGTTTACGCCTGCCGAAACCTCTCATTGTAAAGTATCACCTAGAGTCGGGAATTATACTAGAAGAATGTGAACAAGGTCTTTTAATTAGGCCAGCTAAAGAAGAGAAGCTTTCCTGGGCTGAAACTTTTAAGCAAATGAAAGCAGAAAAGGAAGACTGGAGTGACTGGGATGTCATTAGTGGTGATGGCGTTGAATAAAAAAATCAAACAATATGACATTTTTGAAGTCGATTTAGACCCAACGAAAGGAAGCGAAATAAGTAAAAAAAGGCCTGCAGTTGTTGTAAGCAAGACGCAAATGAACGACGCTTTAGAAACCGTTGTTGTCTGCCCATTAACGACAGTACTTCACAGCGACTGGAGAAGTAGAATACAAATTATTTGTAAAAGAAAAAAAGCTGATATCGCAGTTGATCAAATCAGAACAGTTAGCAAGAGCAGATTGCTCAAAAAGATCGATGTCCTAACACATGATAAGGCATATCTATTAAGGCTAATTATATCTGAAATGTATGGTGCCGTAAGCAGTTAGTTATAGAGTTTCCAGCCACATGAAAGGGAAACCGTGATTTCTAGGCCTACTATAAAGCAAAGGCATGCCCTTGCAAAAACGACTCAATTTACATAGTTATATTATTCCAACCTAGCTTTTATGATCTTATGTTTAGCCAAGAAGAGCACCTCAACCGCATCCAACGCTTACAGCATATGCTACGTGAGCAAAATATTGACCTCTTCGTCATTTTTGATAGCACCAATTTATTTTACTACACAGGAACTGGCCAAAATGGCGTATTATTAGTTCCAGCCGAAGGCGATAGCCGTTTTCTCGTTCGACGCAGTTTAGAGCGGGCTCATTTGGAAAGCCCTCTTGATATTATTACTGGCATGAAATCTTTCCGCGAAGTACCTACAACCCTGGAAGCCATGGGCGTAACAGCAAAAACCATTGGCTATGCCGGAAGTTTAGTCCCCGCTGGTTTACTCGCTCTTTTCCAGAAATACCTACCGGCTGAGCTTGTCATGAAGGACATACAGCTACCTTTTATGTTTTTAAGAGCCGTCAAATCAGAGAAAGAAATTGAGTTTCTGAAAACAGCAGGGGAAAAACAAGCCGCTATCTATGCAAAGATCCCCTCCATGCTCCAAGAAGGCATGAGTGAATGGGATTTGGCCGTGGAAATTCAGTACCAGATGATGAAAAGTGGCGACCCATGTTTTACGCGCATGTCGACATTTAATGCTCTAATGGGATCAGGAAATGTCTCTTTTGGCAAGTCGGGAAATTACCCCACAGCTTTCGATGGACCAGGTGGCTCAATAGGCAATAACAAAGCAATTCCCATTTTAGGGTCCCCCGAACGTAAACTTCAAGCTGATGAGCCTATCTATATTGATTTTTTGTTTAGTGAACAAGGCTACCATGTTGATTGCACAAGAGTCTTTAGCATCAATAAACCTGCTCAAGCACATTTAGATGTTTTTCAGAAATGCATAGAATTACAGGACCATATGGTCAAGCAATTAATACCAGGTAATATCCCAGAAAATATTTTCACCTCCGCCTACGAAAAGTCCAAAGAATTGAATATCACCGAAGGCCTTATGGGTGGCGGCAGTAACCAAGTAGGCTTCTTTGGACATGGCATTGGCCTTGTCGTAGACGAAATGCCCGTCATCGCACCGAAGTTCAAACAAGCTCTTGAAGCAGGCATGGTAATCGCCATTGAACCCAAAGTGGGCATTGAGGGCTTTGGGCTCGTGGGCATCGAAAATACTTGGCTCGTTGGTGAAGAGGGAGCAGAGAAAATCACTCCAGCTGACGATAACTGGAAGCACTTATCCTAAAACAAGCGTTTCAGGTCATTTTCGGCAGGATTTTTTAAAAAAAGAAAAGTCGCCCAGCTTAGATATTCTCTTTAGGGATTATCTATGATATGTTCTGAGCCTTCAACGCCAAAACTCCAATCCACAACAGGCACCTCACGATCATTTTCACGGGCCATTCTTTGCATTTGTTCGTAATACCTTCGCGTCTCATCTTCTACATCAGCAATTTGCTGATCATCAGCCGCAGGATCGTTATGCATAAAAACAATCTTTTTCACACCTTCACGGATGGCTAAATCGATGCCAAGAGCAGCAGAGGCATGTCCCCAATTAATGCGTTCATATTTTTCCCTAGTCGTATACTGCGCATCAAAAGTCATTAAATCAACCCCTTGGTACAAAGGTAAATCTGGCCCTAAAGCTTTGTGAGTCATACGTGTGCATTCCGTATCCACACAATGGGAAAACACATTCTTTTGGTCACTGATACGGTAGCCCCAACAAGGGTCTGGATGATCAAGCAAATAAGGTGTAACAGTTAAATTGCCAATTTTATAAGGCTCCCTAGGCTCTAGGCGATGATGATAAATTGTTGAACCAATCATCTCAAGCGGCACAGGAAAAAAGGGCTTCTTAAATAATGTGGAAAAAATATCTCTCGTATCAGGCTCCACTCCGTAGACATGAATTTGATTCCCAGGAACAAATAGGGGCAAAAAGAAAGGCAAGCCCATAATATGATCCCAATGCACATGGGTCATAAAAAGGTGTACAATACCCTGTCCTCTACCACAGGGACCTGACATCAATTGGTATCCATAACTGCGAATGCCACTACCGCCATCAATAATAATATCAACTTCAGGACTATGAACACTAACGCAGGCGGTATTTCCACCCCAGCCATGAACCTTATAGCCTGGCAAGCAACTCAAATATGGGCCAATTTCTTCAGTTTTTGAAAGACCGGCTTTTACGAAACCTTCAATAAGCTTATAGCTTTTATTATCCAGCTTCTCTGTCTGATGGGGAGAAGGAATGGAACCGCGCACCCCCCATAGTTTCACTTTCATGCCACTTTTCATGATAGTATTATAAATTGGGCGCTGAAAAACAAAGATTTATTTTGATTTAGGCCAAATTCTCTGAAAAATGCACCCGTCACCTCAAGTTCTATGCCTCAGCTGGGAAAAACCATTTGCAAGAAGGCGTCATTATATTCGAATCTCAGCTAAGCACCATTTCCTTTTTAATCTCATCCAGCAAAGAGCTATGCCATAAAATCTCAAATTCCTCATAGCCATTGGGTCGAATTTGCCCCGTTCTATGCCAACAGCACAAACCTCTCCCCTTCACTGTTGGCTGCCATTCATCTTCTCCATTAAGTTCCTGATAACCTAAGCTACCCAGAAATAAATTCAAATCTAGAAGAGAATCTAAATTCAGCCTTTGCAACAAATCCTCAGTCTGACAATAATAACTTTCAGTTAGGGTCGCTTTATTCATATCTAGGCTCCTTATGCAATTGGTGACGTATCTATGTAATTCTGGATTAGCTCTAATAATTCATCAACATCAAAAGGCTTATCGATTAAATCATTCATGCCCACTCCAAGGCAAAATTCTCTCGGGTATTCACGGCTATTGGCTGTAAAAGCAATAATAGGTGATTGCTGATTTTTACTTTGCTTGCGAATTTCCTTCGTTGCTTCTATACCGTCCATACCGGGTAAACGCAGGTCCATCAAAATGAGATTATAATCCTGCTCCTTACACAATGACACGGCCTCTCGCCCCTCAACAGCAAGAGATAAGTGAATACTTGGTTCAAGCAAACTCAAGCATCTCTTAACAGAATAGACTGTTCCTTCATCGTCTTCTACCAAAAGAAGGCGAAACTGATTATTCTCACTCATACTTTTCCCTCACTGCAGCTATACGAACTGAAAGGCACATCACAAGCAAAAACACTGCCTTTTCCTTCGGTACTTTTTATTTCCAGACATCCCCCTAATTTTTCACAAATCATTTTCACCAGGGTTAATCCCAATCCTGTGCCGCCATTTTTATGCGTCTTCACTTTAACT
>JADGBV010000165.1 GCA_015231345.1 Planctomycetota bacterium | reverse complement strand
CTTCAGCCTTGCCATTGTACGACTGCTTAAATGTTGACTTTGCAGTGGTTGAGTGTGGGTCTTTACGTGGTGTGGAGGTGTTTTTAGCCGTTTCCAGAGTTCCCTTTTGCCACTGCTTTAACCACAAGTCATTTTCCCTGTTTTGTGTCATTTTCCAAACTTCATATTCGGACTCTTTCTTCTTTTCCCAGTACTCGCGTCGACTATCCCAGTTCTGATCTTTCTCTTTTTGAAGAAGTGAATAGTCTTCTTGGAGTTGATGAATGCTGACCTTTATTCGATTGTGAATTCGTTTGATGCGCCAGGTGGGTATGGAAAGAAGTGACCCTGTGATTAGTGGGCCGGCTATGAGAAAATGCGGCTGAAGCCTAAATGCTACAGCAATATCAATGAGCAGTAGAATCGAAGCCATGAATAGAGTTTCCCAACGAGGCTCAGTTGAGGCTTGTCGTTCTTGAATTTCAGTTTCCCTCTTAGAGAGTGCCTCCCTTACTAACTTATTGACGCTTCGTTTATGAGCAGGGATGGCAGCGCAAAGATCCCTCAGTTTCTCTAGTTTATTTTTGAGCTCTGTTTCTTCTTGTGCACTCCTCAGAATTAGATTCTTTGCAGATTTTGCAAAGCGTCTTGATACATACACCTGAGCAAAAAACAAGAAACACAGAAAGGCAGCAAAATGCCAGAGTGGAGCGGGGTATAAAAAATTAGCGCCTGTAGAGAGAATGAAAAGAATTAGAGGCATGACGATTATGAGCCCTAAGGGCATAATAAACGTCGTTAATCCTCTTTTCATGCAGGTGTGCTCCTTGAGTTGATCGAAAAAGGCATAATCATATATTGCCTTTAAAACCTGCCACTATGAGCTAAAGTATGAAGTTTGGCTGTGCAAAGGAGGTGTTGAAAATAAACCAGTTTGCTTGGTTTTTCCCCGTAGATATTAAGGAAACGGGGGGGGGTGAATGTGAAATTTTTAAAGAAAAACTATTGACCTTATGCACAAATCGCCATACTTATTATGTTTTATGGTTCGTTTTTTAAAGGTGTTGAAATGGGTTTGATAGGAATCAGCATAATTGGTGTTGTTATAGGTGCTGCTGGAGCGCAGTGCATGAGGACCTTATTTCCTGGAAAAATTGAAAAAATAGAAGAGTCGGCAAAACAATTTGTCGATGGACTCGAAGAAAGCGTTAGCCTTTCTGTGCGCGGAGAGACGGGCATTGAGCCAGATTCGGATTCAGAACCAGCTATTGAAGCAAAGCCTGCAGTAGATGCAGACGCCGAGCCAGCTGCAGAACCAGTTGCCGAGACAGAAAGGGTAGATGAGCCAGCTGCAGAGGCAGAAACAGCCGCAGAATCAGAGCCAGCTGCAGACGCAGAACTAGCCGCTGAGCCAGAAGCAGAACCAGAAGCAGAACCAGAAGCAGCTGCCGAGACAAAACCAACAGCAGAACCAACTACCGACTCGGAAGAAGTAGTTGACGAATCGAAAAAAATAGATTTACTGGACGAATAAGCACTTATTTAAGGTATAGGAGAAATCATCATGGGAAAAGCAGTTGGAATCCTTTTGAGTGGCATTTTTGTTGGGGCTGTTGGCGTAGAGATATGTCATAGGAAATACCCCAAAGGAATGAAGAAAACCTGCGATAGTGTCAAAAAAATGAAGACTAACCTAGCAAAATCCTTCAAGGATGGCTATAAGAATGCTACTGAAAAGACAGTGGCAGCATTCCGCTAAGCAACTATTTGTAACTTTTACTGGCATAGTTTAATATATGAAAGATTCAATTGGCTGTAATCTCTGCAATGGAAGTATGGTTTTGTATGAGGGACCACGTTTTGGAAAAAAAGTGACCTTAAGCATGATCTTGCTTGGGGTATTTTGTTGCCTATTTTGGATAGGAAGCATTGTGGGCTTACCTCTACTTATTGCCGGATTCTTTATGTCTCGACTAAAACGAGAAATGTGGGTATGCAAAGATTGTATGGTTGGAATCGAAAGAATTAAAATAGAACAGTAATACTCCTGATATATGATTGTTGTTGAATTTTCCTTGCAGTGTAACATAATAATAAAGTTTCCTTTCTAAAAATGACTATTCTCAATCCTGTCGCGAGATTAAGTGGTAAAATTGTCGGTGCAGCATGCTCTGCAAGAGCGAATGTTGTTGAAGGGTGCCACTATCGTTTAGTGGAGATTGCGTATTGTAGCGGTAAAGGAACTCGTATTGCTGTAAGCTGTATACCTTTCTACTCCCATTTTTCTCGCTATAAAACAGCTCGCTCGCTTGATAGGGCTAAGAAAGAAGAAGTTGAATCTTCGATAAAGACTCCTATTCCCGAAGAAACGAACGAAGCCCCAGTCGTAGCCGATAGTGCAAGCGAATCTAGTGTCCAAGAGTCCACTCAAGCGATTGTTGAGAGTGAAGAGCTTAATCGTTCGACCGAATGTGACCAGACTTCCTCAGAAGACAACTCTCAGCCTTCCCAAAATGAAGACTCTCCAACTTTGGTTTATGAAGAAGATACATCTGGAGCCGAGTTGCCATTAGAAGTGGATAATGCTGCTGAGGATCAGAATTCATCAGAAAGCATGGTCAATTCTCCAAGTCATGAGCAAGATGACCCCGCAGTCGAGGACTCTAATACATTATCTCATGATGCTCCCTCTTCCGAGCCACCTTCATCTGATGCTCTTATTCCCTCTGAATCTATTTCCCCAGAATCTGCCCCCTCTAAACCTGAACCATCCCTTGAGGTGAAAGATGTTTCTCGTGAGGATATTGATGCAGCTGAATTTTCATCAGCAGTGGAAAAAGCTGTTGTTATGCGTGGGCTTGCTGAACTTAATAGTGCATTTGAACAGACGCGCATTTCCGGGATTCAGTCCTTGGGTAGTGTGCCTCATACTCTTTCGGTTCAGGCGCTGACAAGGTGCTACCAGCAGGAGGAGAAGAGCTTTCTTCGCGCAAATTGCATAGAAGCACTCACAAAGTTACAGTTGGATATATGCCTTCCGGTACTTAAAAAAGCGTTGAGTGATGAAGCTGCTGAGGTTAGACTGATTGCCGTGAGAGGAGTTTACCGCTTGGGGCATATTGAAGGGGCTGTGGATTCTGTGATTGAAATGTTCAATGATGAAAGCGAAGAGGTGCGCCACAGAGCTATTGTTTGCGCCGGTTGGATGAATAACCCCCAATTGACGGAGCATATATTGGCGCATCTAGGCGACGCTAACTCTTCTATCCGGCGTGCCGTTATAGAATCCCTCATGATACTTGGTGGGGAAGAATGCATAGAGCCACTTATAGAGAGTTTGGTCGACACAGATGTGAGCGTGCGAAAGGTGGCTCATCAGGCTTTACAGAAAATAACTGGAAAAGAAATGCGTGATGTTAAGCTGAGCGCTGATAGCGAACGAGTTAGAGCTCGGTGGCATGCCTGGTGGCAGTTTGCATGCGAGCGAAAAACTAAAGAAAGGGCATAAAAGTTATGGCAGTCAGAAAAAACAGAAAAACGACTAAGGCATCAACTGAAGTGGAGTCAAATAAGATGGAAAAAGAGGAATCTGTAGGTCAAGAAGAAGTGACTGAAAAAGCCATTGTTCCCGTTCAGCAGGAGAGAAGTGTGGCTGTTTCAAAAGATGCTGTTCGTGAACTCGAGCGAAGTAATAAAGAGCTTCTGATTCGTGTGAAAGAACTAGAATATGAAAAAACCGTAGGTTCAGAAATGGACCAACATGATATTGTTCCAAGTGAAGTTGCTGAGGATAGTGCTAATATCATTAATTTCGTTAAAGACCCACACTCAACCACTGCAAAGTCAACATTTAAGCAGTCGTACAATGGCAAGGCTGAAGAAAACAAGCGAGAAGCTCAACGCCAGGCAAAACAGGAAGAACAAAAGCAAGAAGCTAAGCGTCAGGCAATCATTGAAGAACAAAAGCGAGAAGCTAAGCGCCAGGCAATCATTGAAGAGCAAAAGCAGGAAGCTCAACGCCAGGCAAAACAGGAAGAACAAAAACAGGAAGCTCAGCGCCAAGTTAAGAGAGAAGAACAACGTCGAGAATGGGAAGAGGAGAAAAAACGCTGGGCTAAAAAAGACGATGAGTGGCAAAAAGAACGAGAAAAACGTGATAAGCAACGTCACGCACAGGAAAAGAAGTTTCAGCACGAGCAATCCCAGAGCCGAAAAGAACAAAACAAAGAAAAATCACACTCTTCTTCGCACACCAGCACTCCGCGCCTAAAAAGCAAACGTAGTGTTTATTTAGATATTATTGGCTGCCCGCTCAATGCTGACATGAAGGAAATTCGCTCAGCATACAAAAAATTAAGCATGCGTTATCACCCAGATAGAGTTCAACCCGGAGATGGCCAAAACACACACAAAGAATCTGAAGAAATGATGAAAAAAATCAACGAAGCGTGGGCCTACCTAAAAAAGCAAGCCTAAGGCCATAAACACACCCATGATGCTCGCATCAGAAACAGAATTTCAGACTTCCTGACACGCTGGAATTTGAGTTAACAGCAAATTGACTTTCTAGTCCGGGAGGCCGAATAAATAGGCCAATTTCTAGTGTACTCCTATGCACTAATCTCCAAAGAGTTGGGATATGCTTAGGCTTTTACGGGTTCTTTTTCCTTCTTAAAGCTCACCCAGAATTTCTCTGGCATATCTAAGGCGATGCGCAATGCCCCATTTGACCCAGCGTATAATGGTTCATCAACCATAGTTACTTTTGCTCCTCCATACTCAGACAAAGCACTCTCAAGAGCACTTGCCATTCCCCTTATTTGAGACCCCCCTCCGCCAACGAGGATATTGTTACGCATTTTATGCTGAAACTCAGGGTCATAGGTGGAGATTAAGTCTTGCAAAGCAGCAACTGTTGGGGGAATAATGGTGTAACAGGCCCGGTAAATTTGCTCTGTAAGGTCAAAGTCCTTTGGCTTACCCTCTTCTGTGAGTGTCACAGAAGCGACGTCCATAGTAGGGCTTACGGAAGAGAATTTTTCTTTTATTCCTCGAATCATATTGATTGAGTGCTGTGCCTTTGGGTACTTTTCTTTGATCATTTCAGAAAGCGTTTCGTCTAATTGGTCTCCACCGACCTCGTGCGTACGCTGATCTTCTGGCTGGGGCATTGTGCCATGAACCCGACATAAATCCACCGTTCCCGCTCCGATATCCACGATGAGAGTATCGTCGAGGTAGTCCAAGCCGTATGCAACGGCAAAGGGCTCTGAACAGATAATGATGCTATCGATAAAAGGGCTCGCAGCTTTCATGAGAGCTGTTTTCCCTTCAACACTCACCTCCGCAGGCGCCCCAATAACAGCATAAATTGAAGCCGAGGCTGGAACCTCCGCTATTTCAACAACATGTTTAATGAGATCTCCAAGTGCCTTCTTTGCTGCGTCACTATCCGACTCACCTTTCTTCTTAATGGACCCGCCAGCTAAAGGGCGAATCAAATTGAGGGACATTCGATTTTCGACAGCCTCTTTGCCAAAAATGATTTCTCGGCCACCGAATTTTTTTAATGCAACATGATCTTTTGGATACCCAACATATGACCATACGGTTTTTCGTATTCCGTTTGAGCTTGTTATTGATGTACGGCTCGTACCAAGGTCTATGCCAAGATATACTATTTCGTTCATAATGGAGATTGCAGCTTTTCTAAAATCTGATTATTACTCTGCGCTCACCTTTTCAAGTTGAGGAGCTTCGAAGTTGGTAAATTTAACTGTTTTTACGAGTTTTGCATCTTCGCTTGACTCAGCAGTGTCGCGAAAGATAGTTTTGGGTGCTGCTTCACTTGGCTCAGCAGTCTCGCGAAAGACAGTTTTAGGTGCTGCTTCACTTGGCTCAGCAGTCTCGCGAAAGACAGTTTTAGGTGCTGCTTCACTTGGCTCGACAGTCTCGCAAAAGACAGTTTTAGGTGCTGCTTCAGCTGCGAGCATTTTTCGCAGCTCAACGTTCTGCTCATAAATTTCGGTCAAGAGCGCCTTCTTTTGATCTGCAAGGGAGGCTACGTTGTTCTGCAAACTATCTCTCATGGGAGACCCACCCCCCTTCTGCCTTTTGAGCTGCTCAAGCATACTCCGAGCATGATCTCTTTCGCGTTCTGTTTCCTCTAGGCGTTGCGTCATACGCTCAAGTTTGCCGTAGAGCAACATCATTTTACGTAGATTTTCAGAATTTTTGCTTTCGTCAGGCTGCTCAGCTTTTTGTGCTTCTTTTTGACCGGACTGAGTGGGGGCTGCTGTTCGTTTTTCAGTACGCAAGTTCGAGAACACTCCATTGACTTTATCCTTAAGGTTTCTGATAGCTTTATGTTGTACCGAAACCAAATGCTCATTTGACGAAGAGATTTTTTTCACTTGTTCTTCAAGAGCAAGCCGTGTCTTATCCAAAGCACGGTAGACAGAGTCTATCTCCTTTGACCTTTTTTTGGGGGGAGATTCCAGGGAGCTTACTTTTACAGGCGTTAAGGCATCCCCTGATTCAACCCATTTAACACAAGAACCTAGTGCCTTTCCAAATTTATATGCATAACTAGCCTGAGTCAAACTGCTTCCACGCGTATTTCGTTAAAATCCACAAGGAATATATAATTTCATGCCATTCTTCCAGTCGCGGGCTTTATCCTGAGATGAATTTATGTAGCATGATTCGATTTTTGGACACTTAACATCCCCCTACTAATAGGGGGTGAATGCAAATGATGACATGGAGCTTACCCAGACAGACCTGATGGTCTCGCTGATCACTCCTGCGACTGAAACCCATCAATCAGTTTTCGCATTTCCTCCTTCACTTCCCCTGAGGCCTCACGTCTGCCGATAACCCGTTTCGCCATGCTTGAGTTGATTTTACATGCGTGCCCACAAATCTGACAGGCCACATAATACTTCGACGTGACAGGCACCACTTTAACGAAGAAAAGTGACCCCCAAAGCGTTTCTTTCCAGACCCCCCAGTTCGAGTCATTATGGCAGTGGTGACAGTGAGCTGTGACAATATCTCCAGCCTGCTTTTTTGAGTTATCGAGTCCAAAAATCAGAAAAAACATTTTGATTTGTATTCAAGGAAAGAGAGGAGGATTTATGATGCAGCAACGACAACTGCTGTAATGACTTAAGAAAAGTGTACCCAGTGCACCTTGTAAGCAACTCCATTTCAGCGTATTAAAAAAGCTTATGATTTAGCTTGATTTATAACCCCACTTGAGAATAGACTATTGAGAGTACTATCCGTAAAAACTTCACTTCTTAAACTCTAATACTCCTGCATTTAATCAGATGATATCCCCTAAATGTCAGGAATGTCGCGAGAGAGTCCTCTCTCAATCCATGATATTCCAGTTCCTCGGCACCTTTTTTAAGGTTATCGTTGGATTGATTGCACAGAGCCAGGCTCTTTTAGCAGATGGAATGCACTCTTTACTGGACTGTTTTGCATTCACTGTCACTTACTACGGGTCCCGCCGTGATAACACAAAAGCTTTCCTGCAGAGCATCATCGTAGGGTCACTTATGTTTGTGTGTGGCATGTGGATATGTGCTTACAACACAAGCCTTATGATAGCAGGCACACCCGTTCGCCCGGGCATCATTAGCCTAGTCGTATCCCTTTTTTCCATCATGATTAACTACTACCTTCTTGATACAACTCGCTGTGTTCAAGAACATATGCCCGAAGACGAGGGAGTAGCTCTATGCCATATTCAAAACAAAACAAACTTTTTCTCTGCCTGCGCTGCATTCTTTGGCATATTACTGGCCATCGTTGGATTCCCCATCATGGATCCGCTTCTTGCTTTTGTCATCGGAGGCATTCAACTCTTTGGGGCTGCAGAAATTTTCGGCACTGGATTTGGATCATTAAAGGAACCGCTCTGGCTAACCAAAAAAAGACTTGCCGCTCTTCTGGGAGTGTTTTCTCTTATTCTATTTTCCGTATACACCATTAAAACACAAAATATCCTCGAGTCTCGAAAGGTCATTCTCATACCTTCGGCGGG
>JADGBV010000164.1 GCA_015231345.1 Planctomycetota bacterium | reverse complement strand
TAGGCTTTGACGACTCCGGCCGTGTTGAGAATATTCGTCGTATTAGCGAAGTATGCAAGCTCTTCTTTGAGTCGGGCTCTATAGTTGCTTGCTCTTTTATTTCGCCATTCAAGAAAGAACGTGATTTTGCCCGTAGCTTAGTTCCGGCTGATCGTTTTATTGAAATCTATGTAAAATGTGACATAGATACATGCAAAGATCGGGACCCCAAAGGTTTGTACGAAAAAGCAATGAATGGAGAGATTAAGGATTTTACAGGAATTAATTCTCCTTATGAAGAGCCTGTTGATCCAGAAATTACCATTGATTCTTCATCTGATTCTATTGAAGAATGCGCTTCACAAATCATAGATGCATTGTTGGCGAAGGGGATAATCAAGTAACCGTAATGATCACCTCTGAAGCAGATCTTAGCAATGCATTAAGGCAAGGTGAAGGCCAAAGGCTAGAGTATAAACTCTCGTTTCAAAAAGAAGTGATTGAGGTGGTTGTAGCTTTTGCTAATGCCGTTGGTGGTGATATCATTTTGGGGATTGATGATAATGCTCAGGTGCAAGGCGTCAGTGTTAACTCAGAGACTAAAAAAGATATTCTTAATACGATCAAGCAGAGCACGACTCCTAATATCATTGTGGATATTCAGTTATATGAAATTTGTAATAAAAATGTTATTGTTGTTTCTGTCCAAGAGCAGCCTATTAAACCTGTTGCTTATAAGAGTCGTTATTATAAGCGTGTAGCCAATTCAAATCATTTGATGAATTTAGATGATATTTCTAATGAGCACTTAAGGTCTATCAATGGCAGCTGGGATTATTATATTGACGAACGCCATAGTTTTGGCGATATATCCATGGATAAGATTGTAATATTGCTGGGTACTATTGAGGAGCATCAAAATAAAACCTTTGAAGATGATCCTTTGACTGTGTTACGTAAATATGAGCTTCTGAAAAATGAACAATTAACATTTGCGGCGTATCTTCTTTTTGTGCAAAATCAATCTGCAATAACAACGTTTCAGATTGGGCGTTTTAAAAGTGAAACTCATATTATCGATAGTGTTAGTTTTGAATCAGATATCTTTTCTCAAGTAAGCGCAAGCTTATCTTTTGTGGAAAAGCATTTGATGCGGGAGTATGTTATAGATGGTTCTGCTCAAAGAGAAGAACGTTATGATTACCCTCTTGAAGCCATTCGGGAGATCGTGATTAACATGATTGTTCATCGTGATTATAGAGATTCAGGGCATTCAGTTATTAAAATATTTGACGAGAGAATAGAGTTTTTCAATCCAGGAGCATTAGAGGGAGGGTTGAGTGTGGAACAGCTCCTTAGTGGAGATTACCCCTCTCGAGCTAGAAATCGTGCTGTTGCGAGGGTGTTTAAAGAATGTGGTTATATTGAACGCTATGGTTCAGGGATTAAGAGAATCTTAAATGTTTGCCATAAATATCAGTTGCCTCGACCATGTTTTGAAAGCAAACATAATGGCTTCAAGGTTGTTCTTTACAAAAATAAATCTGCAGAAAGAGGAAAAAGCAATGAGGGAGTAAGTGAGGGAGTAAGTGAGGGAGTAAATGAGGGAGTAAATGAGCTGCTTATGCTTATTTCTCGATTTCCAGGTGAGAGAATCCCTTTTTATAGCGAAAAAGCCTCGACGTCTTCAAAAAATATAGAACGGTGGATGAAGCACCTGAAATCCCAAGGAAAAGTATTGTTTCGAGGAGCTCCAAAGACTGGAGGTTATTATGTTGAGGGTTCTGAAAATCCAGGTTATTAAGAAAGATGAATACTAAGAAGAAAACTCTAATCGTCGGTGCTGGCTGGGCAGGTCAGACTATGGCTGAAACTTTGGTGAACTCAGGAACTCACCAGGTTGTTGGTTTTGTGGACGATCTTAAAGATACTCTGGATCCGGTGAATGTGATGAATGGCGTCGGTGAAGTTCATTTGCCCATACTGGATACATCCCATAAAATTGTAGAGACAGCAGTTAATACAGAAGCAACGGATGTGGTCTTAGCCATAACCCACGACCGAAAAGGACATGTTTTAGAGCAAGTCGTTAAATGTTACGAAGAAGGGCTACGCGTTCATCAAATGCCCGATATGTATTCTGATATAAAAAAACGAATCCCCATTAAGCATATCGACCATAGTTGGATCGTTCCCAGGCTTAAGCCACCTGCGCAAGATCTAAATACTTTTTTAGTTTCAGTATTAGACTATACTGTAAGTTTACTGCTGATTGTTTGTGTCTTTTTGCCCCTATTCCCTTTTGTGGCAGCGGCTATCAAACTGACCTCCCCCGGTCCTTTATATTTTCTACAAAAACGAGTGGGTCGTTATGGTCGGCGATTCACCATCTTGAAATTCCGCACCATGACTAACAAGGCTCGTAGTGAGGGTGCATCTTGGACAACAGAAGGTGATGCGCGCATAACATCCATTGGAAGTTTTTTGCGTAAATATCGTATTGATGAACTGCCTCAGCTTATCAATGTTCTAAAGGGAGAGATGGCATTAATTGGACCTCGTCCAGAAGCTGTGGATTTGGTAGCTTTATACCGCAAAGAAATTCCCTTTTACGAATATCGCTACTTGGTCAAACCGGGCATTACGGGTTGGGCTCAAGTTGAGTATAAGAATACATGCTCGGTGGAAGGTGCTCTGAAGAAGCTGCAATATGATTTGTACTGGATTAAAAAAAGATCCCTTTGGCTAAGTCTAAAAATTATTGCTAAAACAATTAAGGTCTCTCTCACGGGATTTGGTTCGGTATAGATTAGTATGTCTCAGATAAATTCAGAAGAACAGAAAAGTATTAAAGAAGACGAAATAGATTTAGTTGAGCTTTTTCTCATACTATGGAAGAAAAAGTTCTTTATCGGAAGTATTGCTTTTATTATTACGCTTCTTACTGCATTGCACCAGCTCTATATAGCAAAAGAGATTTTTAAAAGTGATTGCGTTATCTTGCCCGTTAGTGCTTCGAATAGTGGTGGAATGTTGGCCCAGTTAGGAGGACTAGCTAGCTTTGTTGGTGCAAGTGCGCCTAAAAGTGAGAATACCATAGAGCTTATTTTAAAGAGTCGTAGCTTTGCTCGTGAATTAGTGAAAGAATTTGACTTAACGACGGTATGGAAACAATCATTACAAGAAGCGTCGCTTAAGGTTCGCGGCAAGCTAGGCATAGATATATCCAAAAAATCTCCAGAAATCACGATTTCTTGGGAAGATGAAGATCCAAAATTTGCGCAAAAGGTTGTGACGCGAGTCATCGAGCTTGCTCAACAGAAAATGGCAGAGCATGAGTTAAGCAAAAAAAATACTCAAGTGAGTTTTCTAGAAGAGCGTGTAAAAGAATCTCGTAAAGAAATGATTGCTGCTGAAGATAATTTACGTCTTTTTCAAGAGAAGTTTCAATCCGTAGAAATCGAGGGGCAGGCTGCAGCTATTATTGCGCAAATTCAAGCTTTAAAAACCGAGCAGCAAAGCAAAGAAGTTCAGCTAGAAGTTTCTCGAACCATACTAAATCCACAAGCCAAAGAAGTAAAACTTCTTGATATGACTGTTGAACAGCTGCAAAAAAAAGTAGACCAGCTGATTGGCGAATCCAAACAAGAAATTTCCGCTGAAAATAATTTAGCAGAACGCAGCTTAATGGAAATTCCCAAAATAGGTCTTGAGTATGCAAGGCTTATGCGTGAGGTGCGTATTACGCAAAAGATTTACGGTTTACTTCTTGAGCAATTAGAAATGAGTAAGATTGAGGCACAGAAGAATGTTGAAAGCTTTGAAGTCATAGATGAAGCTTTAGTGCCCGAAAAAAGAATTAAACCCAAACGAACACTGACTGTTGCTATTGCTTTGGTTACCTCGACTATGTTGGCAGTTATGCTCGTCTTACTTGGTCACTTTATAGCCAACATAAAGAAAGAACGTCAGGCACTCGTTTAATTCTTCATTATCTCACGAAAAGACATTGCTTAATCAAAATAAAGACTTTATTGCTACAGCCAAACGCGTTATCAAGACTGAGGCTGACGCGATTCAAGCGCTAACTGAGCGCATCGATCAAGCCTTTCTAGAGTGCATGCAATCGCTTTATAAGTGCCAAGGTAAGATTATCGTCTGTGGCATGGGAAAGTCAGGTATCATTGGTTCGAAAATCGCTGCGACCTTGTCTAGTGTGGGAACGCCAAGTTTCTTCATGCATCCGGGTGAGGCTTACCACGGCGACTTGGGCATGGTGGAGGCAAAAGATATCGTATTGCTTATCTCCAATGGGGGGGAGTCCGAGGATGTGTTGCGCCTTCTTCCCTATTTGAAATCCAATAAAAATACCATTGTCGCTATGACTGGCAAGAAAAATTCGACTCTAGCCAGAGCGGCTGATCATATTCTTGATATCAGTGTCAAAGAAGAAGCCTGCCCCTTGCAACTAGCACCCACTTCTTCCACCACTGCAACCTTAGTGATGGGTGATGTGGTTGCTGTAACGCTTATGGAAGCCAGAGGGTTCAAAGAAGAACATTATGCTCGTTTCCACCCAGGAGGCTCTTTGGGTCGCCGTCTATTAACGAGAGTCCGTGATGTTATGAAAAAACACGAGGGCTTGAAAATTAAAGCACACACGCCTATCTTTGAAGCTATATCTGCTATTACTCAAGGTCGCTGTGGTTTGGCTGTCGTTACAGATGACGATGATCAAGTTCTGGGCGTTATTACAGATGGTGATGTGCGTCGCGTTTTAGAGCGTGAGCAGGATAATATTCAAAATATTCAAGCTAAAGATATGATGACTCTTAATCCACAGACGATCGACTTCGATGAAATGATCGTGGTGGCTGAAGAAAAAATGCGCATAAAGAAGATTACATCTCTATTGGTTTGCGATCAATCTCGCTTTGTTGGTGTTGTAGAATTATACGACTAGTGGTTTTTTGCTAAGAATTTACTACGTTAATGAGAAAGGTCTCAATAATAAGCATGCTCCTTTCTATTGACACACAAGTAATATTCGAAAAATATGTTAAACTCTAGATATAAAAAGCGGCATCGAAACCTTAGACTCCAATATGGAAAAATTCTTTAATACGACTGGCCCTTGTAATCCTGAGGATCATTATTTGCTTCCTCCGGCTGACCGTTTGATGCATGCCGATCTATCTCGTTACATCAAAAACAAACTCTACTGGGTGCTTCACGCGCCGAGACAAACAGGGAAAACCACCTTTTTGCAAAATTGGGTGCGAGAAATTAATGCTGGCTATGAGGCCTTGGCTTGTTATGTTACAGTTGAGGTTTGCCAATCTTTCCCTAAGGCTGAAGAGAGTATTCCTGCCATTTGTACTGTCATTCAAAGTTCAGCAGAGCGACAGTTAGGGAAGAAATTGATTCCTTCGACCGACGGTGAGCTTTCTCCTAGTGTCCAACTCCAAAAAACTTTGCAGAACTGGGCGCTTCTTTGTGCCCCCAAACCTTTAGTCGTACTATTCGATGAAGTCGACGTTCTCGAAGATCAAGCCATGGTCAGTTTTTTACGTCAGTTACGCGGTGGATTTGCAGATCGAGGTGTAGGTAAATTCCCTGTTTCCATAGCTCTCGTTGGCATGCGAGACCTAAGAGATTATCTGATTAAAAGCAAGGATGGCGACCCGGTTAATCCCGGTTCTCCTTTTAACATTAAGGAAAGCTCGGCTACTATCACTAATTTCTCCAGGGAAGATGTTCATAATCTCATGGCTCAACATGTTGATGCTACAGGTCAAAAGTTTGAAAAGGGGGCTGTTGATCTTATTTACGACCTAACTCGTGGGCAACCATGGTTGGCTAATTCATTGGCTAAAAAATGTCATTGGGATCTTTGCCCTCATAGCGAAATGATCACGATTCAGCACATATTAGAAGCGAAAGAGCTTCTAATAAAAGAACGTGCTGTGCATTTGGACTCTTTGGCCGAACGCCTGCGAGACCCACGTATTTATAAAATTGTGGCTAATATCCTTTCGGGCGGTTTGGACCCAACCATGGCGACTACGAGAGACTTCGAATTGACCATGGATTTAGGTCTGGTTGCTCTTGAGAGGGGTACTCCAATCATCTCTAACCCTATTTATCGTGAGGTGATTCCGCGCGTGATGACCTGGGGGATGCAGTGTGCTATCCCTGAACCCGAATTTAAATGGAAAAAAAACGATGGCACATTAGATATGGACGCCCTAATGGAAGCGTTTCAGGAGTTTTGGTCTCTGCACTCAGATATTTGGGAGCAAAAGGCCGATTACACCGAAGCTTTTCCTCACCTCCTGCTAATGGCCTTTTTACAGCGTGTGGCCAACGGTGGTGCGCGCATTGAGCGAGAATATGCTGCAGGTCGAGGCCGAATGGACTTGGCGATTCAGTATGGCGGCGAATGGACCATCATCGAGGTTAAACTCGTGAATCATCTAGGTCGTCAGAAGGTTCTCGATCAGGGCTTGAAACAAATAGGGCAGTACAGAGAACGGATGGCTCCAGAGGCGGCAGGGTATTTGGTGGTTTTTGACCGCACCAAAGCGGGTCGAGAAAAACCTTGGGAAGAGCGCTTGATTCGGGAAGAAATGACCGCTGGCGACGGTCGAAGTGTCGTGTTGATTGGCGGTTAAGCTTTAATTATGACCGATCATGACAGCGCGTATAAAAATATGTTCTCCCACCCTGAGATGGTACAGGGTCTGTTGGAGGGTTTTGTTGATGAAGAATGGGTTCGTCATGTCGATTATGCCACCTTAGAAAAGGTGAATTCAAGTTATGTATCTGATGATCTTGACCTGCGGCATGATGATGTTGTGTGGAAGGTTAAATTAAACGACGATTGGGCATATGTCTATTTGTTAATAGAGTTTCAAAGTAGTAATGATCCTTGGATGGCTCTTAGAATGATGACGTATTTGAGCTTGCTTTACCAGGATCTTATTAAACAAAAATTGGTTAGAGCAGGTGAATTGCTCCCACCAGTTTTCCCAATTGTCATATATAACGGCCCAAAATCATGGACGGCACCATTGCAAGTAAGTGACTTAATCAGACCCTTAGATGGGCATATTGCTCAGTATATTCCACAAATGCGCTATTTTTTACTTAATGAAAGTAGTGTGGATCCAGCGAAAATTGATGCAAACCCTCACAATGTCTTCGCAAGTCTTATTCGTTTAGAGAACGCGGAATCATTGGAGTCTATTCAATCCCAAGTAAATCAAGCTCTTGTGCATTTTAAAGGACCTGAATATGCAAGCTTGCGTAGAGCCTGGGCTGTATGGGTGAAACGGGTGTTGCTTTCAAATGTAGATAAACGATCTGAGCTAGTACAATTAAATTTGGAAACATTGGAGGAGGTCAAGGTAATGTTAGCAGAACGCGTAAAACAATGGACTTTAGAGTGGAAGGCTGAAGGTTTAGCCGAAGGAAGAGCCAAAGGTATTGCTGAAGGAAAAGCTGAAGGAAAAGCCGAAGGAAAAGCCGAAGGAAAAGCTGAAGGTCAGCTGCTTGCACAAAAAGCATCTCTTAAAAAAGTGCTTACACACCGATTTGGCCCCTTACCAACTTGGGTAGAAACTCATTTTGATGGTGCTCATAGCGAACAACTTTCAGGATGGTTAGATCGCGCTTTGGATGCCTATAAAGTCGAAGAGGTTTTTGAATAGCAGGACGACTCTTGTCGGTGTCAATATTTTTAGCTATATAAAATCAATGCTGATATGTGGTTAATGCAAATTTGAGCCTCGTTTCCATCGTCATTTAATGATTAATTTTTTTCCTTTAATCTCTGCTAAGGTCGTTTTGCTTTTCAATCCACATACTAAAGCAATCGTCAAGGACTCTGAAATATGATCGTCCGTATTGACCCTAAGGTTAAACCGGGCGATTTTTGCAAGGTCATTCATCACGGCGGAGATGATGGAGTGACCGGGTCGTGCCATGAGTTCTTTTTTACGCCCGACCAGTCTTTTCTTATAGACTGCGGCCTCTTTCAAGGTGCTGATGCGAAGGTCGGCGTAGAGCACCAGGTCATCGATTTTGATGTGTCATCGGTACAAGCTGTTCTCATCACCCACGTACATATAG
>JADGBV010000163.1 GCA_015231345.1 Planctomycetota bacterium | reverse complement strand
CGATCAAGGACCGTAATGATTTCAATGAAGTTTCAAATTCTGACTTAGATGTCGCCCACGCGAGGCCTCCTGATTCCAGCTCGATTGGAGCTGCGGGAAAGACAAATGCTCTGCCATCTGCGGCAAGGTGATCAGCAAACGGCAAAAGATCGGTTCCAGGTGCACCGTAGCCATGAAGCAGAACTATGAGTTGGGTGGAGTTTTCCAGAGTGGCCCCCCGTGTTTCGACATTAAGTCCACCCCAAGGTATATCTGAGTTGGATGTGGCAGGTTTGAGCGGTGCTATCGGCGTCTCTGTGCATCCACAAAAGAGCAACAGTACGATCAGGTAGGCATGTTTCATAGTTCTAGGTAAGGCTGGATAATGTATATTTCGCGCGGTTAGATTTTTCCCGTTATAAAATAAGGGGTTATTAAGATTACATAGAAATTCTAAACAATTATTGTCAAAATGTCCCTTCAAGAAGGATTTCAGGAAATTGACATTTCAAGGATTATATGAGGAAAATTCACTCTTCATCAACTATTTTGAAAAACAATTATGACTAATATTCTACTTGACTATTGCGAAGAGATTTGCTGTCGCTAACCCACACGAGATTCACAAGCCCCTTGCAAGTGTTTATTTATTTTCGTCACGATTTTTGACCTTCTCCAGTAAACCAAGCTTGGGATCCAGTACCAGATGTGTTAGAAAAATTATGACTGAAATGGACCCAATGGTTAAGGAAATAATTTTCTTATGAGGATAATCAAGGGATATGCTGATTCCAGTTAAAACTGCAAAAATCAACGCAACAAACAACAACTCTGAGTTGTAGAATTGGACACGGATATTTGTTTTAGGAGAAGGCACAGCAGGTTAATAACGTTGGGATAATGGGAAGGGGCTGATAAACAAGCTATCCGCCATGAGCGAAGAAAAAATAGAACGAAATTTCCTGGTCCCTTTCACGGCATGATTAGTGCGAACCACAAGTAGCAGTGAGTAATAGGATGGTTGGAATCGAGAATGGCAGAAGGCATGAACAATACAGGCCTAAATTAAAAAGAACTCTTCTAAAATGAGCTGGTTTTGTAGGTTTAAATATTTTTTCGAAAATGAACCCTAAGTAAAATAGGAGATGAGCTAATTTAATAGCAATGAAAATTCCAACACTCTGAAGTACTACAGTGAAAACCGTAATTTCAAAGCCAGGTATCTTATGTCCAATTACAAACCCAATGCTAAGAAAAAGAGCGAATGCAATAGCAAAGGCTAGAGAGACTTTGTTTGTGTAAGTCTTGCGATGGCTATGCCACCAAGTAAATGGAGGAGTGTCACTCAAAGCACTAAGGAATTGGCGTTACCGGATCAATATGATAGATCGAGGAACGTGCGGAGCTATTTTGCATCCGTGTAGTCGCCGCTGATATACCATGTGTAGCTGAAGAAGAGCATGCTTTAATCTCCTGCTTCTGATGTGTCACTGCCAATAAAACCAGATCCTTCAGAATTGCTGAACCCAGAAAAGCTGTTGCTAATAGTGCTCTCATGGACAAACTCTAATTGTTGAAATAATTCAAACGTGTCTCCACCAATATAATCAGGCATTAGATTATCTCCATACCAGATGATTAAGTTTTTTACTATAACCCGTTGAGTTTCCTTAGACGTTAACTCAGCTAGAATACCTTGAGAATCTTCCTTTTTACAAAATAAAACTATGGAGTAATTTCTTACTCGCTCGGAGAATTTCATTTTCTTGCATGCTGTCAAAACTTGACCTTTTGTGTAATACCTACTGACTCCATAGTCGATTCTAAGTTTAGATTTAAGCTTTCTAAGCTTCTGGAGAAGAAAACCTTTGAAGAACATATTTTTAATCTTGTTGAAAATTAATGGCATTACGATTGCTTTCTATAGCTGGGATAAAAGGAGAACTAATCATATAATCAGGAGATTCAACTGCTCAGCGATTCTCCCGTCTGTAGCAAAGCTATTTTATACCACGGCATCAATTTCCATTAACTTCGCAGTACTGTTCATAAAAGGTCTCAATGTTAGAGGCAATAACTTCTTCTGAGAAAAAGTAAATAGCAATTGATGACACATCGTCTTTAAATAGCTCTACGAATAGAGGATAATTCTTGCCTTCATAAGATAGGTAAAACTCAAATGATGCAGTTTTGTCATGTAGAAGTGATTTCGATGTGCTGATGATTTTTCTTGTAATGTGATCGCTCAAAGGCAGGGATTCGATAGTTAAATCATGAAAAAACTTATCTAAGTCCTCGATATCAAGTTCAAATGAGGCTTCCTGAAGTTGTGATTTATCCAATAGCTCAGTTTGCTCTATGCGTGAGTAAGTTCTGTTGTCACTATTGATATACCACCGATAAATAACACCAAGGACAATAATTACTACAAGTGATATAGGGAAAGTCAAATGGTATAAAGTTTAGCTGAGGGGCGCGAGCTTGCACGCGTCCCTTCCAGAGATTTGTTGACTTTTCCAATCATACCAGTTTCCCATCAACCCACAGCTCATAAGTAAAGTGAAACGCTCTTGCTATTACACGGATTATGCATGGCTTGTCATCAACCTTGAATCGATGCTCGAACCCGATATCCCAGAAGTGGTTATCGCGATTGAATATTGTGTTTCCATCAACTGAAATAGACGCTCGCCCGGAGAAAAAGGCATGTTCAAGTACAATTCTGTGTTTGGGATCTTCTCCTATTATCCATTCATTCATGATTATCCTTCTCCTTGGAATGCTGATGGTCACTTGACTTGCCATGATAGACTGGGAATGTCGAGAAAAAGAAATTTTTAATACGTAAATCTGGAAAGTTCAAGTGAACCAATGAGTTAGACTTCTTACGCTGCATAAAGCTGGAATAGGATAAAAGTATTAATAGTGTGCATTACGACTTGTGTTGTAAGCGACATGAAAAATAGGTGCTTTTTTGTTCTATTTCGAAATGCCGAAATAAACGATAACATAAATAATATTGGTGCCAAAACAAGAAAGAACATGACTAATAATTCTACTGGTGTCTTATTATCTATACTCCCATTACCCAAAATACATTTATACAAAAAAATAAAAGGCAATGAAGGGCCAATAAATGCCGATGAAGGATCTTGTGTTACACCGATTCGAATAAAAGAAAAAGCTACTGCGATGAAAAATGATATTATTAAAAATTTAGGGAGTTTCACTTTAAAGTCTACCAATAAATACAATAACTTCTTGCGATGCTACTGTTTCGCATCAGGTCCGTTTGGCTGATAGGCAAGGGCTCAATAGATTACTGTTCAATTGGGGCTGCAATTAAGATTTCTGATACACCTAACAGCACCTTGTTGCAACCTTTTGTTGTATTTAACAATAGTTCTCTAAGCTCCCCTTTCAAAGGAAGTTTATTATCCTGAAACAACGAATACAATTCAGTCATATAATATTGAGCAGCACAAATTATTTTCAAATCATTTCTCCACTTCTCTTTGTTCTCATATTTTAATGTAGAAAATTTTCGTAAATAAAACTCTACACTCTTCAATACTCGAAGAGAATCTTGTAATACAAATTTTGGTCCAACGAATTGACTTGTAAATTTTTCAGACTCCTCCTTGTCCTTGATAGCTTTTGCTCCCCAATCACTAATGCTTGCTAAAGATGGAGTCAGTGTTTCTGAAATCATTTTTCGAACCAAACTAATATCCTTAGCCGATATTTTCACTATACCATCGTGAATCCTTTCTTCCGCAGACAGATTATAATGACAAAGAGATAGTATGCTTATTAAAATATATGTGATTTTCATAATGACAAAGTAAAATAGTGAATAATTTCCTAACGGACCGGCATAACTGATGCAAAGAAGTGAATCGACGTTGGAGCGCAATTGATTTGCATCCATGTTAATGCCGTTGGTATGCATTTACTCAATACTCGTTCTCACCCAAATAGTCTTTGTTAAAGAACCTGGAATAAAAAAATAAAGAGTAGTATTTTAGAGGGTCGCTTCTCTGAATTATGTATTGTTTGTCTTGGTCTGAATAGAATCCGAAATAATCAAGCTCTGTGACAGCAAAAGGCGATTGAAGATTACCAGCATAAAAAATATGAAATTTCTCTTCGATTTCTTTGTAATGACCAATCACGTTTCCAGAGATGTTCGTTGAATGTGGGTCAGAAACGTAAATAATACTCCCATTTGAAAAAATTGCTAATGTTGGGCCACAGATACAAGGGTCAAGCGCATATGTGTGAGTGATGTTGCTAGGCAAAAAGAGCAAGGTGAAGTAAATCAACAAAGTCGCGAATACAACTCCAGTAACGAGCTTAAGCACAATCTTTATGAACATAAAAAGCATAACGCTTACTCCTCAGGCGCGCTCTTTATAACGTCGCCTTCAGGAGATTGTTCGACGACAACATTACTTGGTTTTCGCCTTCCTTTCTCAAAACGAGTACGCTCTGTTTCTTTTCCATCTTCTGAGTACTTGACAACTGTTCCATCCAGTATTCCATTCTTATAGGAGGCGACAAACGCCTTCTTTCCGTCAGAATAGTATCCTTCGGCAATGCCATTCATTTGGTGATTCTCGAATGGGATCTTTCTAGTTAGTTTTCCGTCTTGTGAATAACTTCTCCATAACCACTTACCTTTGCCCATATACTCAAGCACTTCATTATCTCGCTTGTATTTTGCCTTGGGAGGTTCCAGAGTGCACAGAGGCATCTTTTCTCCCTCAAGAAAGTAGTAGAGCCGCCCGACCTCTTTGTCGTCTTTGTGGAAGACAGTCAAGTTCTTCATGGAAATGCTCTCAAAATGAGCCTCCTTGCCATTTGGCTGAAGAATAGAATAGTCGTTGGCATGTGTAACAACTCTCTGTACTCCTTCTTTCTTGTCGTCCAAAGACACCTCAAAACCAAAGTAGTCATAGTAGTAGGTCACGATGGAATTATCAGCATCTTCATCCAGATCATTCCCTGTATGCAATAACACCTTCTCTGTTTCCTTTGCGGTTAGAACAAAGTCGGCTCTGCCGTATTTTGCGCGAATCTTTGCGTAAGAGGGTCTCGTGCGGCAAGGAGGACAGGCAATCTCCATCGCAATGAAGTATCCATCCTCCATCCGTCGGGTCTGTCTTAGGCTGAAGAAGACATTGTCAATCCGACGGGCTGCATAACCCAGGTCAAAGAATGATTTATCCAGCAGGATCTCTCCACCTCGTGATCCAAGATGCTTGATCTGTTGATGGGCTCCCATTGGTTTAAGAGACAGAGCGTTCTCAATATTTTCGTAGTCCCAGTCATCGTCCTTTAGGGCGAAACAAATACGACCACGTAGCTTGTTGCCATCTTTTTCTTTAACCTTTCGAAACCAGAGCACGTATTGCCTTCCTGGTTCAAAGTAGTCACTGCTCAATGTCTGCAGAACACGCAGCCGACCTTCCTCTTCGGCCACGTCAACGGTTGAATACAGTTTGTCTGCATTCAGCCACCGTCGAAACCCGGGCTTCATATCGCCTTCAACAGGGCAGATGTACCAATGCCCCCAAGATTCCGGGGCATTGAAATACCACACGAAGTCTAGGTTCCCTGCAGATGCCGGAACAGTGAACCGGAATCCATCGAAGATAAAGGTGTCTTGTGCCTTTGCCGTTGTGGCACCCAAAGTAACACTGAAGTCAGCTGGCTTCCCGCCGACCTCTATGTCGACCTTCTCAAACACCGATGGATTATTCTGAATGGCTTCAACCAAAACTTCCTGAGTTAACTCTACAGCCGTGACCTTGGTCATAGAACAAGCAAAAACTATTACCATAAAAAAATGCTGTAAATTCATTGATATGTTATTCCTTTCCTTGTCAAACGGTTCAAATTTGCGGCGCCTCCTGGCGTTCGTAATATTTGTTTGTTAGTTCTCCGAGTTCGCTCGACAATTTCGACACTTTATCTGAATAAAGTTCTCCCCCAGGAACAATTCTGAATAATAGGGTTGAGTTTGGCTTTATTGATTTTGATAAGTCAATAAAAAGATCAATCAGTTCTTTATACTTTCTTGAAAAAGCAAGTGTATGAGTTGCTTCAGCACCTATTCTTATCATCACTTCATACCCAATAGATTTAGATACGATATGGTCAAAGCAAAGGGTCGTGATATCCTTGAGCTGAAATATTTCTGAGCCTACTTGGTTAACTATTTCTACTTGTTCCTCATGAACTAGAACTTTTAGAGGGAATGACTTGCATTTTCTCCCCATATTAAAACAGTATCCTCCAAGACCAAGCATGATTAAGGCGCAAATAGAGGATATCACAAAGGGTACTATTTCAAATCTATATATATTCACAAATATTACGAATAAACCACCTACTATAAATGGGCTAGAAGCTAAATACAATAAGGCAGAGGACTTGACTCTGTCGGAAAAATTATTGAACTGATATGATTTCGTCATTGGAAACTAAACGCTAAATACACCTGCCGGATGACAGGCTGTTTAAATAAAAATTCGAGAAGCCAACTGCCGCAGTTGTTCCGGTCAGTTGATATGCCTTGTTAGCCACAGATTAGAGAGAAGTAAATGTTGACGACCATAAGGGCACTACCTCTTGAATGGACTGATTTGATTTTGCTCCCCACAATACATACAAACAGTTTTTCCCCGCTGAACTGTTTTCTTACACCTAGAACATTTAACCGGAGGCGTCTTAGCCACTTTGCCATCTAACTTCCCGTCCTTCAAATCCACTTGATTAATATACTTTTGAAGATCTTGGTCTGTAATTTTATGTGATTTTTTGATAATTTCCCACAAAGCTTCTGTAACCATAGTCAGACGCTCTACTTTCCATTGTAGAAAGTGAACTTCACTTTCAGCTTTCGACGCTTTCGAATGTGCATTATTAGCACTAGCCTTAGCATTTGCGATTCCTCGATATTGATCTGCGTCTATAAGTAATTCAAACATGCGGAGCCTCTATAAGCATAAAATTGTAATAAATGTATTTTGGTATGGCTAACGTTATTGAATCTAAGCTGTCCCAAGCAAAAAAAAATTGGGACCTCGAATTTATCGGGAATGGGCAGCTTAGATTCTATAACCTTAGGTTTGCGCATGGGTTAGACTTTTGAGTACGGCGTTTAGTTTCGAGGCTAAGTCACTATATTGTGTTGATGCTGATTCACCAGCTTCTATTCTACGTTGTTTAATAGTTATTTTCCTTTCTTTCCTCATACTATTTCCTGATGTACTCATGACAGCTATAAGTCGATCATTTGGAAATTTAGATTCTGTTTTGAATTTCAATAGTTTATCGATGTTTAATGTAAATTTACTAGAAGGAATATAACAAATAAATTCCTGATACACAAATTTTCTATTCAACAAATAAACAATTTTTCGAGTACCAGAAGAAATAATTGTGCTTAATATTGGCAATAGGAAGACCACAGGATGATGGAATTGATTATTATAAATGATGAAGCTCATGAATCCTGTTGCAGACATTATTCCTAATGTCCGTATAAGAACTGGAACTGTGTCAACTGATATATGCTTCACGAGAGAAAAAAAGTAGGAATTAGCGAAGGGGCGCAGTTTGTCTGCGTCCCTTGCAGCGCTTGTTCTGCTATTTTTGACAGGCAATGTTGGTGCAGTGGATTAAGTTTCTCTGAATAAAAAGGGAGCCATGATACAAAATAGCCAATAACCTGAGTTATGACAATTACTCCAATTAATGGTACCCAAAACCCTTCATCTGGATTTGACTCTCTATTGATGATAAAGAAGATTAGCGCTAAGACTAGCCCAAACAGGAAAAAGATCTTTTTAAATGCTTATATATTTATTTGAACCAAAACATCTGCAGGGCTCGGTTTGTGTTGTTCTTTGTTCATGTTGATTTTCTGAGAGCAGAACGACTGCCGTATTCAGTTTTTAAAGCGAAGATGCGAAGCGCCGGATATTTTAAAATCTGTATCACGGCTTTGTTATGCATTTTTTGACATATATTGAAATTGTGTTGGCCAAAAGGACTCAGCAAGCAAGGCAATTGGGTCATGTTTATTGAAAAGATATTACTGTGCTTAATAATTCAGTAGGAATTCGGTTTTCTGTTAT
>JADGBV010000162.1 GCA_015231345.1 Planctomycetota bacterium | reverse complement strand
CGCTTACAATGGAGCTGATTTTGAAATGTACGAAAGCGAGTCGTTCTGAGGAGCCCTGTGCGAGAAAACCGCACGCAGGGATCTGTGAGGGGCGCGTTCAGCAATGGGCGTACCTACCTTAATACTCTCAACCAAATGCCACTATCCCTATATAGACTGCTCTTTGAAACAGTACATGAGTTACCTGAATCAGAGTCAGTTTTCAAAATAATCGGCTGGTGGGAATCTTATCGTATTCGCTACAATGTTATCGTTGGAGTGTCTGGGTTTGCCAATTTCATTTTCAGCATGTCTGTATTGCTGCTGGGAAATATCATATTTGAAGGCTCACTTCAATTACCAGACCCTCCGCTAGCAGTTCCACTAGGCATAATTGTTTTTGGCATCATGGCAAACATATGCTATACTTCAGGCTGGATAATTAGTGCCATCTGCATAAAGACCTTTAAATACTCAGCTTTCTCATGTAAGTCTATTTTCGTATTTGGCTCATTATTTTCTATTTTTATCACTTTTATTCCTTCCCTACTCACCATATTAGTGACTACTCTTCTTGCATTCCGCAACTATCAATAATCGAGTTAACAAAGCGCTAGTACAGATTTTGAAAACGCTGCGCTTTTTTCAAAACTGCACAGCTCGTCGTTCAACACTCAGGTAACTATGAATAAAAAGAAACAAATTACTACAGCAATCTTTACCGCCATCGGAGCCGCCATAGGCAGTGGATTGGTGAATGCGTATTTTTCAAATAGACCCATTAATTTTGAAAAAGAATTAATGAAGGCTTCTGCAGAAATAAATAAGAACTGCCCGATGGTATTGGATAAACACACTCAGCTTAATACTACTCTCGGTGGTCCTGGCAAAAAATTAACATACATCTATTCACTCACAAATATCGACACAAGTCTCCTTGATAAAGAAAATTTCACTCAAGAGATGCGCCCTCAATTACTCAATAACGTAAAAACTAATCCTGATATGAAATTCTACCAAGATAACGATATTGATCTTGTTTATCAGTACAATGAACCATCAGGAAACATATTTGTGCAAATCAAAATTGATGGCTCCGAATATTGACATGTTGAACAAGTCGCTGGTAGGGACGCGGGAATCTCGCGCGAACTTACTCAGTCTATATCCCGATAGTTTGTCTATCACCCCGCGCCCCACAGCTTTGCGATATGAGCTTAATGAGTAAAGGCTTACCTCGTCATTTCGAAATATTCCATATCAACAATTGGTTTAAAGGTTGGGTATGTATAGGCAGAATGATGTGGTTTGCATTTGTGCTTTCAATATGCATCATACCCATCAGAATTATTAGCGCCCAATTCGACAACCCTCCAGATGTGAGTCAAACGCTATTGTATATATTAGGACTTGCTGGAACACTTGCGATGCTCATAATTGTTCCTTATTCTGCATATATTGCCTGTCAGCTAACTGGGCGCTTTACTGTTCCCGGCCACATTATTCCAGTGAATCCAAAACACAAAGCCCCGAAGAAACAATGAGTTGCATAGTTATAATAACCCTCGCTCATATCAAGGCGCTGGAGCAGATTTTAAAAAGCTCGCGCTTTTTAAAACATGCTCAGCTTTCACGTTATGCCAACATCTCACAGGAGAAATTATGAGTCATTCAGAAGATAAACACCCTGCCAAATGGAACGGAAAGTACTATGTGCCTTGTATCGCCCTCGGCATTGCCTTAGGTGGAGGGCTTGGGAGTATATCTGGTCAAGGCATTATAGTCGGTATTGGCTTTGGTGTGGCGCTAGGGGTAGTGGCCGGGATAATTCTCGGGCATTCAGCTAAATGAGTTACCGTATCCCACTGCCAAGGCATAACAAAACGCTGCTGACGGATGGAAAAAGCTCCGCGCCTTCGGCTCTCCACTTTTTCCACCGCAGAGCTCGTCGTTAGTGCGCCATGCGAAGCATGGCGCACCTTGCTGGGTGAAAGTCCCGGCCTGGAGTGTCTCTCTTGGTAACACTAGAGAGTCCAAAGGGTTAGCCACCCACCAGTACCGAGTGTTGCATTTGTCCTATAAGGAATAATTAATGTCTTCTTGTCAGTCACACCATATTATCGAAACCGTGCCGGAAGAATATCCGAAATTGCCAGATGAAGCGTACACAGGGAATCTAATAGGCCGCAGGGGATTTCGTACATCCCCTAAGCAATTCAGCCCCGAAAGAGAGTTTGTTGTTGTCGACGACGTTGTTAACGGTGCGGAAGTCAACACGATGTTGCTTGTTATGGCAAGAGCAGCATCGGGCAACCGGGGTCCTAGAGCGTGGCATGTTAGAAGAGGTGCGTCATGAACATGGGAGGTCCACCTACCTCCCTTTCTCTTGCGAGAAAGGGTAAGAGCTGCCGACGATACGGAGGAGTTCTGATGGGTTTTAAACGGTGGGAGTCAGACTGCTTCATAGTACTCCGAGACGGTAGGACCGATCACATGGGGAAGGGGGCAGCAGGACGACGCAGCTTTCAGAGGAAACAGGTGCCGGATGCGTAAGATCGGATCATACCTGCCAACCATACTGGAAGGAATAGCATCAAAATCGATTAATTGTGAGAGTCATCGGTTTGGTAATCTTTATACACTCCTGAATGTAGACAATCTGATGTGGGCGTTTGATCGTCTACGTAAGAAGGCTTCACCTGGAGTAGATAATGTTACTTGGGAAGAATATGAAGTAAATTTGAAGGGCAATCTGGAAGATTTAGTTGATAGACTGAAGAGTAAGTCATACCGTGCGCGATTGATTAAACGGAAGTATATTCCTAAAATCAATGGCAAAATGCGGCCATTGGGTATTCCTGTTCTTGAGGACAAGATTATCCAGTTGGCGGTCGCAAGAATCCTAGACTCAATATTTGATGGCCACTTCCATGATGGAAGCTATGGTTATCGTAAGAATACTGGGGCCAAAGATGCAGTAGATGAATTGAAGTTTTCGCTGACATTTGGCACATTTGGATATGTGGTCGAAGCTGATATCAAGGGTTTCTTTGATAATATCGATCATGACTGGATGTTACGCATGCTAGAGCACCGCATAAACGACAAGGCTTTTATCGGTCTTATCCGCAAGTGGTTGAAAGCAGGGATTCTTGATGATGGGATGGTGATTAATCCGGCAACGGGTACACCACAGGGTGGCATAGTATCACCAGTACTTGCCAATATCTACCTCCACTACGCTTTGGATCTCTGGTTTGAGAAATGCATCAAGCCTCGATGTTCAGGTAAGTGTATTCTTGTGAGATATGCTGATGATTATGTTGCAGCATTTCAATACAAGAATGAGGCAGAGTGGTTTTATCAGAAGCAGTCGGAAAGATTGAATAAATTCAATTTGGAAATTGCACCTGAAAAGACAAACTTAATTCGATTCACACGATTTATTCCCAACAAAGGCGAGTCTTTCGAGTTCCTGGGCTTCAGTTTTCAATGGAGACCAGTTCGTAGTGGCAAACCGATGGTGTCAGCAACAACGTCGAAGAAGAAATTCACGGCATCTGTTGCTACGTTCAAGGAATGGATTAAGAGCAATCGAAATAAGCGGGTCAATGTACTGATGAGAAAGCTGAAGAGTAAACTTCAAGGGTATTGGAATTATTACGGTATTCCGGGCAACTCCCGGGCTTTAAAATCGATGTTTCGACAAGTATATGAGCTTTTGTTTAAATGGCTCAATCGTCGGTCTCAACGCAAGAGTTATACTCGGTGGGGATTGAACGATTTGCTTGCAACGTTTAATGTTCCTAAACCATGCATAAAACCCTTCCCATACACGCATCGGAGACGCTTACAATGGAGCTGATTTTGAAATGTACGAAAGCGAGTCGTTCTGAGGAGCCCTGTGCGAGAAAACCGCACGCAGGGATCTGTGAGGGGCGCGTTCAGCAATGGGCGTACCTACCTTAATGTGTCCTTGACCCCAATAATCACAAATCTCTGCTCGCTATCACTTGGAGTGTTGGTATGCTTTCACGTCTATCTTGGTTATTTTACCCGAATATACATAGCATACCCTAACCTTGATCTTATTATGCACTTTATAGCAGCAATAATTCTTACCGTTCCTGTATCTGATATTCTCTCTCACTACAATGCATTCAGTGTGAGGAATATATTGTTTGTCATATGTGCGCTTGCGGCATCATGGGAGGTAATCGAATATTTATATACGTTTATTGTCAGAAATAACTTTAACCGTGATTTCCCAGATACCATCAAGGATATTCTCCTAACAACAGTATCCAGTGTTCCGCCATCTTTGCTACTTAGAAAGTATGTGTATCTCTCCGGACACTAACAAGCAAATGGTGCTGACCGGAAATAGCCGCGCGGATTTCTGGACTATTTTTACAAACACTCCCTGCCCATCCGGCAGCACATTTCGTCGTTAGCCTTACCTACGACCATGAAAATACTATTGCTCTTGCTCCTTCTTGTTGTGTCCGCCAATGCCACCGAGCAGGAACAAGATATTCTTATTTACAAAGGCCGAAGATACTGGACACACAAAATGCCATCTCTTGAAAAGTGCTTCCCGAAAATCAAATGGCCTCAATTTGCTCTTATGTCAACTGCTAATTATGATGGTTACCGTGCCTCGTGGGGAATATTTGACAACAAACTATATTTAATTGGCATTGTAGCACAGATTGGTGACCGGGGTAAGTATAATATAAACGAGGAAATAGAACCATCTATTAAAGTCCCATTGTTAGCCAAGGAATGGAGTGGCTCCTTAAACCTCACGCCAAACAGCGACTACTACGAAGTACTAAAAAGGTCTCCCCTCACAATCAAGTATACTAAGAAAATCAAATTGGAGTTCAGCAATGGCATTATCACCAATGCAACGCCAGTCCATGAAATTGAAACCCGCTAGGGCTAACAAAGCCATGTACTCGGACCCCAGCAGCTCCGCGAACCGGAAGTCTACCTTTCCTTCATTCTTTGTAGTGTCGGCTGGGGCCGGTAATGGCCGGCGTTGAACGTAGCCGCTGCGCGGCAGGAACTTAAATCAAACATCGGTAATATATAATATACGAAACACCTATTCCTCAGAGGCCGTTTCGCCGCCCTTCACGCCTCCCATGAGCAGAATGCTGCTTGACTAATTCTATCCTCCTCTTATGTTCAGTTTGTTATCGTAAAAAACCAAAGTATCTCAGTAGATTTTCATAACCTTCGTTCTAATGTTATGAGAGATATAATGCAGGGTTTCACTTTGTTTGGAGCTCACTATGAGATCTTACGATAAGGAAGCAGTCTATATTCAAAAGCTAATCGATGATATGACAATACGAAATTTGTCACAAAGAACCATCGAAGGCTATGTTTTTGCCATCAGAAGATTGGCTAAGTCATTTGGTAAAAGTCCAACTACATTAACTTTAAATGAGGTTCGAACTTACCTCAAAGACATGATTGCTAATAGTAATTATGCCTTTAATACATATAAGCAAAATGTATGTGCTATGCGATATTTTTACCGGCATATTGCAGTGAAGAAATGGAGTATAGAGAATATTCCATACCCAAAACGAGAAATTCAAGCATCAGTGATTTTAAGTCGTGATGAAGTTATGCGATTGTTGGAGGCAATAGATTGCCCAAAAGTAAAACTACTCGCTGTGGTGGCTTATGCAACGGGGCTTCGTCATTTTGAACTTCGCAATCTTACAGTGTATGATATCGATAGCGAGCGGATGAAGATTATTGTCAGGAAAGGCAAGGGCAAAAAATCTCGTGAAGTTCAGCTCCCACCTTCAATTCATCAAAGGCTTATCAAATATTACAAAAATTATCGAAATAAAATCAAACCATATTTTTTTTTGGAATTAAATCAGGGCAGCCCTTTGATGAAACATATGCCGTTAGAAGAGTTAAGGCTGCTGCCAAAAGAGCAAAGATTCGCAAGGCAGTAAAGGTCCATACCCTTAGACATTGCTTTGCCACACATGCACTTGAGGATGGCGTCCCCATTAGAACTATACAGAAAGAGATGGGGCACTCCACTATGAAAACAACCCTGAAGTATTTTCAGTATATTCCTGAGCATTGGCAAACATATACATCACCATTTGAAACTTTACTGCAGTATTATAAGGATAAAAAACAGAGTCAAAAAGGAAAACCCGGAGGTAAAAAATGAGTGTCTTGCAAAATATATTTCGAGATAACATTGAGAAACTCCCCAATTTACCGCATTACAAGAAGAAAGCTGTATTCCATATAGCAACATGCAAAACTTCAGAGGCAGGTGCTGTCATATTAGGATGCAAAAAGTGTAATTTATCTAAAACTCAGTATCGTAGTTGTGGTTCCCGTATGTGCAATAATTGCGGGCATCTTAAGAAAGAATTGTGGGTGAATGATCGTCTTGACGAGCTTTTGCCTGTGCCTTATCATATGGTTACATTTACTATTCCTGATAAATTACGATGTGTCTTTAAATACAATGAAACAGTGTGCTATAATTTAATGTTTAAGGCTGTGGCAGAAAGTATAAAGTCGGTTTTTAAATACCATGTGAGTGCAGATGCAGAAGTAGGTTTTACACAATTTCTTCATACATGGACACAACAAATGCTTGATCATCCACATAGCCATTGCATTATTCCAGCTGGTGGCTTGTCACATGACGGATTCGAATGGATTCCTTGCGAGAAGAATTATTTTTTGCCAGCTAAAGCTTTAGGGGCTTTGTTTAGAGCAAAATTATCTGAGGCTATCGTAAGTAAATGGCGCAAAGGTAAAATTGTATTGCCTCCACGCTTGCAGTGGATAAAAACAGATGGCCAGCTTTCAGACTACTCGCGTGGCAAATTTAAAAGGTGGGTGGTTCATATTACGAAATCATCTTTTGATTCAGAGCACCTCGTAGATTACCTTAGTCGGTATGTCCAGCGCAGTGTGATTAGCGATGATCGAATTGAAAACTATGATGGTGATCGAGTGACAATTAGGTATAAGAATAGAGAGACCAACGCTATCCTTCGCCTTGATTTAAAATCTGAAGATTTTATAAAACGTTACACCCAACATATATTGCCTAGAGGCCTAACTCGAATTCGCTATTATGGATTTATGAGCTGCCGCTATAAGAGCAAGAAAATTGCAATAATATTGGAAATATTTAATCCGAAAAAGCCTGAGATTTCCATTCAAAGGCTCATTAAGTCTTTAGAGGTGATTCTTTTGAAGCTTGCGGGATACGGATATTGCAAGAATTGTCCAGATGAGCCACTTGAACCCATTGGGACTATCGAAGCTATCCGTGGTAAGTATTCCCGAATTTTATTCCCCCGACGAAAAGCATTTACTACAGGATAGGGGCATTTAGCTAGGCTAGCTAGCGATATCTAATTATTTTTAGGTCTGCACTACAGGCCCAACTACCTCCTCGCCTAAACCATGAAATTCGCACTGGAAGAGTGAAAAATAATTGTATAATAAATATGATGAAGTTTATTTTATCTACATTTTTTCACTATTCACCACACCGATTTATCTCCGTTACGCAAGCAAAATGTTTAGTTTACCCATAATTCGCGAAGTCGCTACGTTCAACGTAAATCTAAGCTGCCCATTCCCGATAAATTCGAGGTCCCACTTTTTTTTGCTTGGGACAGCTTAGATTCTATAACGTTAGCCGTGTTGTGAGATCCTCTCTTCGTTCTTTGTCTTCAGTTCGTCAAACTCACCTTTTCCGTTCAGGTTCTTCAACACCTTCGAAGCTATCCTTTCTTCTCATTAATAATCTATCCTTGGGGCGCCTTCCGCTCCAAAACATAAAGGAAAGCCTCAAGCTATCATGGTTTCGCATTTGCGTGAGTATCAAAAATAGAATTCTAAAAAGCATGGTTTCTTTTTGCCCCAAAAGCTCTCCTGCTTCGTGCTTCCCGTTTGCTTCAACAACACCATCAGGGCTTGCGGTTTTTATCCGTCTCTCGAAAAATACTCCCCCGGCGTCTCACCGTCAATTCAAACAACACATTTGGAACCTTTTTCTACAACACACGGCTAGTCGGGATAGGAACGAGTTTCTCTCTCGCCCCTCCCACACCACCAACTCATACGGCACCGTAAGTGGCGGCTTGCCTGCTTTGCAGCAGAAG